>CANIFU010000044.1 GCA_947466965.1 Bacteroidota bacterium | reverse complement strand
TAATCCCCTTATCCCCCTTTTTAAAGGAGGAATTAAATACCTGTAAAATTACTCGGTGAAATTTTCTTCAATTCAGTTTTTATTGCATCACTAACATTCAAGGTATCAATAAACGCAGCGATACTGTCTTTCGTGATATGTGTATTGGTACGTGTTAATTCCTTCAGTGCTTCGTATGGTTTTGGGTAGCCCTCTCTGCGAAGCACCGTTTGAATAGCTTCGGCAACAACCGCCCAATTATTTTCCAGATCTCTTTCAAACGCTTCTTTGTTTAGTATCAACTTATCTAGCCCTTTAATTAAAGATTTGTAAGCAATTAAACTATGCGCAAGAGGAACACCAACATTGCGCAATACAGTTGAATCCGTGAGGTCGCGTTGTAAGCGGGAGATCGGCAGTTTAGCAGAAAGGTGTTCGAATAGCGCATTTGCAATTCCTAAATTACCTTCCGAATTTTCAAAATCGATCGGATTCACTTTGTGAGGCATTGCAGAAGAACCGATTTCTCCAGCTTTTATTTTTTGTTTAAAATAATCCATGGAGATGTACGTCCAGATATCGCGGTCTAGATCAATAAGAATGGTGTTGATACGTTTAAGAGCATCGCAATAGGCAGCAAAATTATCGTAGTGTTCAATTTGTGTTGTTGGGTAAGAGCGGGATAATCCTAGGTTATTATTTACAAACGATGTAGCAAATGTCAACCAATCGATTTGCGGATATGCAACATGGTGCGCATTTAAATTTCCTGTCGCACCGCCAAATTTTGCTCCGTAAGGAACCGCTTTTAACATCGCGATCTGGTTTTGTAAACGAACAACAAATACCATGATTTCTTTTCCTAAGCGTGTTGGCGAAGCCGGTTGACCGTGCGTGCGTGCAAGCATCGAAACATTCTTCCATTCTTCCGCATACGCGGAAAGTTTATTTACGACATCTTCTAAAACGGGCAATAAACATTCGTTCATTGCATCTTTAATGGAGTAGGGGATGGCGGTGTTGTTAATGTCCTGAGAAGTTAATCCGAAATGGATAAATTCTTTTTGTTCATTGATCTTTAATTCATCAAATTTTTCCTTGATAAAATACTCAACTGCTTTCACATCGTGGTTGGTGATCTTTTCGATGTCTTTTATTTTTTGAGCATCCGCTTCCGTCAGATGTGTGTATATGCTGCGGAGTGCGGGGTACAAGGTTTTATCAAAACTTTTTAGTTGGGGTAATGGAAGTTCGCAGAGCGCAATAAAATATTCTATTTCTACTAATACACGATATTTTATAAGTGCTGCTTCCGAAAAGTAATCCGCAAGTTTTTCGGTTGTATTTCTATAGCGCCCGTCAATGGGAGAAATAGCAGTAAGTTTATTTAATTCGCTCATTGTAAATTAGTGCTTTTAAAAAGAGGAACGAAGATAAGGAAAATAAGGATTTAATTGCACCGGATTCCGGAAAGAAGTCCAGCCTACTTTTATTATTGCCGGCGAGCTTTAACGGATCTTCCTGATTATTTTGTCTCCGACAATTCAATTATTCTGTCGAATTCGTGGGCTTTGATAGCTGCAACCGACAGGCGGCTTAAGCGAACCAGCTCGATTCCTTCCAGCTTTTTGTCAGCTTTGATTTCGGCTAGGGTAAGTGCACGTTTCAGTTTTTTGAATGGTGCAATTTCCACAACGCTCCATGCTGGATCTTCTGTGGTAGGATCTGGATATGCTTCTTTCACTACTTTTGCGATGCCGACAATATTCAGTCCTTCGTTGCTATGATAAAAAAATACGAGGTCGCCTTTTTTCATTGCACGCATATTGTTTCGGGCAGCATAATTGCGCACGCCATCCCACACCGCTTTTTTATCTTTAACAAATTGTTCCCAGCTGTATTTGAAGGGCTCTGATTTTACTAGCCAATAGTTCATAATGTGAAAAATAAGTTGATACTTTCAAAAATAGATTTGATACGGATACTTATTAATGTATGATTTTAAAAACCAATTCTTTCATTAGTTCGCCTTCAGAAGCAGAACCTCTGTCGACACCTTTTGATTTCATATCATATTCGCGCAGAAAGCCAAAGATGGATTTTAATTTTCCTATAGAATAATTTTTAGCACCAAGTTCATAATCCTTTACAAAAAATGGATTAACACCCATGGCAGATGCAGCCGTTTTTTTATCTGTCAGAAATTGATAGATAAGAATTTTGCAGAAGTAACCATAGAGCGAAGCTACGGTCATAACCATCGGATTGTCCTTCGGGTTTGCATTAAAATAATTGATGATGCGGTTCGCTTTTAATACTTCCTTTTTACCAATTGCTGAATGCAATTCGAATACATTGTAATCTTTACTGATTCCTATATTTGTTTGAATGTGTTCGGTAGTGATCTCAGATTTTGCTGGTAGGTTAATGATGAGTTTGTCTAACTCATTTGTAACTTTACTTAAACTTGTTCCGAGGTATTCACTTAATAAACCTGCAGCACGTTGGTTAATTGTAAAATCTTTTGACTTCAAATAATTATTAATCCAGTCGGCAACCTGATTGTCGTATAATTTTTTTGATTCAAACATTGCCGCATGCTTGGTAATCAATTTCGCGAGTGCAGTCCGTTTATCGATGCTTTTGTATTTGTAACAAAAAACCAGAATTGTTGAGGGTAATGGATTTTCGAGATATGCTTCAAAAGGTGTTTTTACCTTATCCTTTTCTTTTTTATCTTCCTTTTCTTTTTTTATTAAGTCTTTTATATCTTGAGCTTCTTTTATGATGAGCACCTGATACTCACTCATCATCGGAAATCGTTTTGCTGCGCCAATAATATCGGCAGCGGAAACATCGCGGCCATAAAGTATGGTTTGATTAAATTCTTTTTCAGAATCATCTAGCACATTGTTTTCGATATAATCAGAAATCATATCAATAAAATAAGCCTCTTCTCCCATCAGAAAATAGATGGGGCGGTAGGTCTTCTTTTTTAATTCCGATATTATTTCGTTGTATTCCAATTTTTTTTTGATTAAATATTAAAACTAAATGCAAGATATATTTTCTGTAAAGTATTAAAATCTCAAATGTTTTACGGTTAAACCATTGTTGATAAGCTCATTTAGCGAGTCGATGCCAATCCTTAAATGTTCGTCAACAAAGTTTTGAGTAATTAGTTTATCGCTTTCGGAAGTTTTTACACCTTCCGAAATCATGGGTTGGTCACTAACTAAAAGCAGCGCACCAGTAGGTATTTCGTTATGAAAACCAGTTGAAAAAATGGTGGCTGTTTCCATGTCAATTCCCATTGCTCTTATGGAACGTAAGTATTCTTTAAATTTTTCATCGTGCTCCCATACTCTGCGGTTGGTAGTGTATACAGTGCCTGTCCAATAATCTTTATTATGGTTACGGATGGTTGTTGAAATGGCTTTTTGCAGACTAAATGCAGGCAATGCAGGTACTTCAGGAGGAAAATAATCATTTGATGTTCCTTCACCTCTAATGGCAGCAATGGGTAAAATGAGATCGCCCAATTCATTTTTCTTTTTTAGTCCGCCACATTTTCCTAAAAATAAAATTGCTTTTGGTTCAATCGCGCTTAGTAAATCCATTATGGTTGCTGCGTTTGCGCTCCCCATACCAAAGTTGATAATTGTGATCCCGTTAGCGGTAGCATTCGGCATGGGCATATCGGATCCTTTGATCTCAACATTATTCCATTCAGCAAATTTCTTTACATACTTATTGAAATTTGTAAGAAGAATGTATTTTCCGAATTCATTCAAAGGAGTTCCTGTATAACGAGGTAACCAATTTTGTACAATTTCTTCTTTGTTTTTCATAGTTTATGTATAAAGACCTTTCAAATTTTTCACAAGCAACAATTTTTTTGTCATTCGGTGAAATTAAGGCAGCTGTTGTTAAAGCAAAGCGAAAATACAAAATTTAGCAGGGGGAATAAGTGCTTGTTGAGAATTTTTGATAAAAAAATACACGGACTGCGTCATAAATTTTTTCTTACTTCGTGAGTAAATGCAGGAACTCAATTTGCCAAAATATCCGTTTAGGTTCAAAGAGGCAGCCGATAAGATCCATATCTTTGATGCTTTCCGGAAGAAATATGTGCTTTTGACGCCCGAAGAATGGGTGCGCCAGAATTTCCTGCAGTATTTGCTCACCGAAAAAAAATATCCTCTTTCTCTTATCGCAGTTGAAGCTGGTTTAAAATACAATCAAATGCAGAAGCGTGCGGATGTGTTGGTCTATGACAAACAAGGCCAGCCCTTCTTATTGGTGGAATGCAAAGCGCCGGAAATCAAAATTTCTCAGGATACATTCGATCAGGTGGCCCGATATAACATGGTATTTAAAGTAAATTATCTGGTTGTAACCAATGGATTGGATCATTTTTGCTGTAAAATGGATTATTCCGATAACAGTTATCGTTTTTTAGCTGAAATTCCCGCTTTTTAAGAACAGTTTGTTTTTTTTAAAAACTTTCTTACATTGCAGTAAATTAATAATTTTAATTCCTTTTATAATGCTACAAATTAAAAAAATCTCTATTGCAATTCTTGCCGGTGTGATAAGCACTTCAACGATGCTTGCTCAACTGAAAACCGTTGCGTCATCCACTATTCCTCATTTTAAAATGGCTGAGAATGTGAAGCCCGGTGATTTTCTTGAAAAAACAATCATTATCAAGGTAAAGCCTGAATATAGTTCTATTTGTTCCGCTGTGAAAATTGAAAATACAGTATTCAAAAAACTTTTTTCTGATCTAGGCGGAATGAATTTAGTAAAAGTGTTCCCCCATACTAAAGCTCCTGAAAGACCCTATAACGACCGAGGTGAAAAGCTTGTTGATTTAACATTGATCTATCAGTTTTCCTATACGTCATTTGTAACACTTGAAAAAGCAATCAATAAAATTGCTGTTGCGGGAATATTTGAATATGTAGAACCTTATTATATTCCGAAAGTAAGCTATACGCCAAACGATCCCTTGTTCTCTACACAATGGGGAATGACAAACGTGCAAGTTGGAAATGCATGGGGTGTAAATACAACCACAGCAAGAGGTGACACCAATGTGGTTGTTGGAATTACTGATACCGGAACCGAATTGACGCACAGTGATCTTGCAACGCAGATAAAAATAAATGCAGGCGATCTTCCCGGTGGTGGTGATGGTGATGGCGATGGTTACATTGATAATTTCCGCGGTTGGGATCTGGGTGATAACGATAATAATCCGACATGGACAGGTGATGCACACGGTGTTCACGTTTCTGGAATTGCTTGCGCAAAAGTAGATAATTCCACAGGTGTTGCAGGTGTTGGATTTAAATGTAAATACCTTCCTGTGAAAATTGCAAATACTGCGGGTACACTCACAATGAGTTACCAAGGAATTGTTTACGCAGCGGATCATGGTTGCGATATCATCAACTGCTCTTGGGGAGGAGCCGGTGGCGGAACTTTCGGACAAGATGCGGTGACATATGCTACTATTAACAAGGATGCTTTGGTTATTGCTGCTGCCGGTAATGGTGGTATTGATGAAATTTCCTATCCAGCAGGATATACTTATGTGATCAGTGTTGTAAATACGAAAACGGATGACAGAAGAAATGCAAGTTCAAGCTATAATTATACCGCTGACGTATGTGCTCCTGGTACAGGAATTAATTCTACCTACCCTACAAATGCGTATTCTTCATTAACCGGAACATCAATGGCATCACCATTTGCTGCGGGTGCAGCTGCTATCATTAAATCGTTTTTTCCAACGTACACTGCTTTGCAAGTTGGTGAGCGTTTGAAAGTTACCTGTGATAATATTTATGCATTACATAGTGGGATCTACGCAAATAAATTAGGAAACGGTCGCATCAATTTATTTAAGGCGCTAACAAATGCAAATACACCATCTGTCGTAATGACTTCTAGAAATATTGTAGATGGTAACGACAATACATTTGTAGCAAATGATACCTTGAAGATCTCGGGAAATTTCACGAATTATTTAGCTCCAACAACTAGTTTAACAGCAACACTTTCATCAGCTTCTCCCTTTGTGACGATTGTGGATGGTGCTACAACCTTGGGCGCTATCGCTACATTAGGTGTTGCGAATAATAATTTAGATCCTTACAAAGTTAGGGTGCTGGCAACAGCTCCTTTGAATTCAAATATCCTTTTTAAAGTAACCTATTCTGATCCTGCAACATCTTACACTGCAGCTGAATTCTTTTACGTTACAGTGAATGTAGATTACGTAAACATCGCTATTAATGATGTAGCAACATCTATCGGAAGTAATGGCCGAATAGGATATAGCCAGAACGGACAAACCGGTGGATTGGGCTTTAATTATTTAGGAGCAGGATCTTTATTGTATGAGGCAGGTTTGATGATCGGTAGAGATACAGGTAAAGTTTCGGATTGTGTGCGTGCTTTTTCAACACCGGCAGCTGATTTTCAATCGGTAGTATCTGCTCATCCAGTTATTCCTTCTGTTTTTTCTGAATTTGATGTGGACGGAACATTTAAAGATAATTTGGCTACATCAGCCTTGCCGGTTACTGTTCACCACAAAGCATTTGCATGGAGTACCTTAGGAAATAGAAAATATGTGATCGTTCAATACACGATCAACAATACAAGTACATCCAGCTTATCGAGTATGTATGCAGGAATTTTTGCTGACTGGGATATTGATGCAGCAACGTTTGGTTCAAACCGTGCAGCATTTGATGCTGCAAATAAAATGGGATACGTTTTTTATACCGGTGCAGCAGGTAAATATGCAGGTATCAAGTTACTTACAAGTACCGCTCCTGTTGTTCATTATGCAGCAGATAATCTTGCCGGTGGAGCCGGTGGTGCTGATCTGAGCGATGGTTATAGTGGTGCTGAAAAATACCTGACAATGACTACAAATAGAGCAAATGCAGGCGTTGCCGGAACTGGTGCCGATGTTTGTGATATTGTAAGTACTGGTCCGTATACAATTGCTGCAGGTGATTCCATTAAAGTAGCATTCGCACTTTTAGCTGGTGATGATCTTGCTGATTTGCAATCGAGTGCCGTTAATGCACAGGTTATGTATGACGGTTTAGGTGTTACTACTGATGTTGCTTCTGTGATTCTTGATAACGAAAACTCAATGCGTGTTTATCCTAATCCAACAAACGGACAAACATTTGTGGATCTTACAATTGCGCAATCAACCGCAGTTGATCTGAGAGTATTTAATATGCTGGGTGAAGAAATAAGCGTAATCGCTTCAGAACAACTTCAGGCAGGAGCACACCACTTTGTATATGAAACAGCTTCATTAAGCAGTGGTTTATATTATTATCAGTTAACTGTTGGGAACAAAAAAGTTGTACAAAAATTGATCGTGAACAAATAATTCAGGGAACAATATTTTATTTACCTTTGTGCCTCACTATTTAAAAGAACTATGGATTTAAGCGGAATTATTTCAATTGCAGGTATGAGCGGACTTTATAAAGTGATCGCTCAAACAAAAAACGGATTAATTGTAGAATCATTAATCGATAAAAAAAGAGTACAGGCTTTCTCTACACATAAAATCAGCGCATTAGAAGATGTAAGTGTCTATTCAACAAATGATGATGTGCCATTGAAAGAAGTGTTCCAAAAGATTCATGACCAAGAAAAAGGTGGAGCATGTATCGATCACAAATCACCCGATGCAGACTTGAAGAAATATTTCAAATCAGTATTTGCTGAGTATGATGAAGAAAGAGTTTATGTGTCCGATATTAAAAAAGTTTTGAACTGGTACAACTCTTTGCAAAAAGATGGTTTACTAGATAAAAAAGCGGAAGTTGAATCGGCTGAAAAACCCAAAATAAAAGCACCAACTGCTGATGCAAAAGGAGCTACAAAAGTGAAAAAAGATACAGGTACAAAAGCTGTGAAAACAGCTAGCTCTAAAGTAAAAGTACAAGGTGTTAGAAAATCCGGAGTTGCATAAGCACCGGATTTTTCTTTCAACTATTTTCTGATTTTATTTTCCTTCTCGGCCCTCACAGGTAATTTGTTTTATTTTATATTTTATTTTTAATGAAGACTAAGCCTGTTGCCATCCCCAAAAAACCTATCCGTCATTTTCTTGCTCAGGATCTTATTATTGATTCCTGGAAAAAGGTAGCGCCTTTTTTTATCGATTTAAAAGAAAGAGAGATAGCTTCCGCTAAACAACTTGAACAATGGCTCCTCGATAGAAGTGAGCTGGAAGCTGCACTAAGTGAAGATTTTGCTTGGCGTTATATTAAAATGACCTGCGATACAACCAATCAGTTGCTGACAGATGATTACAATGTTTTTGTTTCTGAAATTGATCCCCATATTTCTCCTTATAGCAACGAACTGAATATTAAGTTGGTTCAATCGCCTTTCCTGAACGAATTAGATTCGGAAACATATCGTATTTATATAAGAGGTATCAAAAAAGCGTTGGAGTTGTACCGTGAAGAAAATATTCCTTTGCAAACAAGGATCGGAATCGAATCTCAAAAATATGGCGCCATTTCAGGAGCAATGACCGTTTTATGGGAAGGGAAAGACATTACTCTGCAGATGGCCTCCAGCTTGATGAAGGACGTGAACAGAAAGATCCGTGAAGAGGTGTATCTGAAAATTCAAAAACGAAAAGCGGAAGATACAGACGCCTTGAATGACTTGTACTCTGAATTGATTCGGCTGCGCCACCAGGTTGCTATCAACGCTGGATTTAAAAATTACCGCGATTATAAATTTGCCGAACTTGGCAGATTCGATTATACCGTTCAGGATTGTTTCGATTTTCATGATTCCATCTCAAAAGCAATTCTGCCTTTAGCAGAAAATGCTGACCGTGAACGAAAAAAAGCAATGAAGCTTGATGCTCTAAAGCCTTGGGATACAGAGGTGGATGTGGAGGGAAAGCCTGCATTGAAGCCGTTTTCAAGTGCTTCCGAATTGATCGATAAGTCGATCGAATGTTTTAATCTCATTCAGCCCGATTTCGGAAATTATCTGGAGATCATGAAAGAGATGGCTTACCTTGATCTGGATTCCAGAATCGGAAAAGCTCCGGGAGGTTATAATTATCCTTTATACGAAATTGGTGTTCCATTTATATTTATGAATTCGGTTGGCACGCACCGCGATCTGGTAACAATGGTGCATGAAGGCGGACATGCCATTCATTCCTTTGTAACAAGGGATTTGCTGATCACTGATTTCAAAAGCACTCCGTCTGAAGTTGCAGAGTTGGCTTCTATGTCAATGGAGTTAATTTCGATGGAACATTGGGGTGTTTTTTTTACCGATGCAGCTGATTTAAAACGTGCAAAAAAAGAACAGCTGGATAAATCATTAAAAACATTATTGTGGATTGCTGCCGTTGATAAATTTCAACATTGGATCTATGAAAATCCTACACATACTGTTGAAGAACGCATGGTACAATGGACAACAGTGATTGATCAGTTTACAAGTAAAGAAATTGATTTTTCCGGATTGGATGATGTAAGAGCCCGTGGCTGGCAAGGTCAGCTTCATATTTTTGAAGTTCCATTTTATTATATTGAATACGGAATGGCCCAGTTAGGCGCTATCGCTGTTTGGCGCAACTATAAAAAAGATCCTGCAAAAGCATTAAAAGAGTACGAAGCCGCATTACGTTTAGGATATACAAAATCGATTCCTGAAATTTATAAAACGGCCGGCATTGAATTTAATTTTTCTCCTGCCTATGTAAAAGAATTAGCTGAATTTGTAAAATCAGAATTAGATAAACTTTAAATTATGAAGCGTCCCCTTGAAAATGAATATCCTTCTTTCTATAAGAATTATGTAGATGGTGTAAAAACCGATAATATCATTAAAGAACTTCGTGATCAGGTAATCGATATTCAGGCGCTTATTTCGGAGATTCCTGAAAATAAAGAAGATTATGCGTATGCCCAAGGGAAGTGGACGATTAAAGATATTATCGGACACATCATTGATACCGAAAGAGTATTGGGATACCGTGCTATGCGTTTCGCACGAAAAGATAAAACACCATTGCCCGGTTATGATGAAAATCTATACGTGGCGAATGCAAATTTTAAAAATCAGACATTATACAGTCTGGGTCACGAATTTGCAATTGTACGTGAAGCAAATCTAGCCCTGTTTAAAACATGGGATGAAGAAGCGTTCAGTCAGGTTGGTGTTGCAAACGGATTGGATGTTTCTGTGCGTGCACTGCTCTATATGATCGCTGGACATGCCATCCATCACATGAAAGTTATAAAAGAAAAATATTTGCAGGAGTAATTTTTTTCCATCGCTCATAGTGATGGAATCAACCATTGGTGTATGAATTGCAAAACTATTTTTTGTAAAAAATAATACAATTGCAAACAGACAAACAAATTTCAGGAAAGTAGTTTTTTGCATGAGAGATGTATTTATGTTATAAATATCAGAACTTAGACCAAGTAAAATAACAGAAGTTTAGTCAGTATTATCCGGGCCTATGAGCGGGGTCAGTTCGAGCGGAGTCGAAGAATCCACGCTTTGTTCTCGAATCCGCTCGAACTGACTTAGGACAAACACTTTTCTTACTTATGTTAATCTCGATCTCGACTCCGCTCAAACTGACAATCGACTCCGCTCGAAGTGACTCCGTTTGTCAGTTCGAGCGGAGTCGAGAACCGATGAATCAGTCCCCCAAGCCCTCCTTTTACATGGAGGAATAACTTGAATTTTCAGGAATTGTAAAATCACTTTCGGGAAAAATTTACCGGCTGAATTAACGCATCGAGCTCCTGTGCTTCTCGACTTCGCTCGAAGTGACTTAGGACAAACACTTTTCTTACTTATATTAATTTTGTTCTCGACTCCGCTCGAACTGACAATCGACTCCGCTCGAACTGACAATCGACTCCGCTCGAACTGACATCGATATTCATTCTTTAAATAATATTTACTTCCCTCTCCAATTCCACACCGAATTTTGCTTTCACAGAATCTAAGATCTGTTGCGACAAATCAAAAATTTCAGTTCCTTTTGCATTGCCATAGTTTACCAATACGAGGGCTTGTAGTTTGTGAACACCTGCATCTCCAATCGTTTTACCTTTCCATCCGCATTGCTCAATTAACCAGCCTGCAGCTAGTTTTACATTTCCGTTTTCTAATTCGTAGCCAACAATTTCAGGGTAGCTGATCTTTAGAAATTCGTATTTGCCTTTTACTACTTCCGGGTTTTTAAAGAAACTTCCTGCATTCCCTATTTCTGCCGGATTTGGAAGTTTGCTGCTGCGGATGTTGCATACCGCTTTGCTGATTGCCTGTATGTTGATCTCTTTTACATTCATAGCTTCCAGCTCTTTTTCTATTGCACCATAACTGGTGTTCAGTTTCGGCTTTTTTAAAAGTCGGAATGTTACTGAAATAATTATGTATTGATTTTTTAATTCCCGCTTAAAAACACTTTCGCGGTAGCCGAATTTACAATCCGAATTATTGAATGTATGAATTGTTTTATCGGCAATATGATAGGCCTCAAGTTCATAAAAATGATCTTTTAGTTCCACTCCGTATGCGCCAATGTTTTGCATCGGACTGGCACCAACATTTCCCGGGATCAAAGAAAGATTTTCTAGTCCGGCAAAATTGTTTTCTATGCAATACATAACAAAAGAATGCCATGCTTCACCTGCTGCTGATCTTACATAATAATACTCAGCATCTTCATTGATAAGCTCAATTCCTTTTAGATTGTTCTTTAAAACAATTCCATCGAAATTTTTAGTGAACAACAGATTACTTCCTCCACCTAATATTAATTTATTGAGCGTAAAATAACGCGCGTCAGATAAAATCTCGTGTATGTTTTCGATGCTTGAGAATTCTGTAAAATATTTTGCAGTGGCATCGATGCCAAATGTATTTCGCTTTTTTAAGGATTGATTTTCGAGGATTTTCATAGTCAAATTTAATATTTTACCACAGATTACACAGGTTTTCACGGATTATTTTATTGAATTTTTTAGAAAAGAATATAATAGATGTAAGGCTTAGGAGATATTGTTCTGTGTTTATCTGTGTAATCTGTGCTAAAAAATCTATCTTCGTCCGGTGAAAAAAGTAGTCGTTTCTGTAATAAATGATCTTAGTACCGACCAGCGTGTTCACAAAGTCTGCAGCACTTTGGAAAAGCTTGGTTTTGATGTACTGCTGGTTGGACGCAGACAACGGAAAAGTATCGAATTAGCTACAAGAAGCTATCAGACAAAGCGAATGTTTCTCTTGTTTGAAAAAGGTCCTTTTTTTTATCTTGAATTTCAACTCCGCTTATTCCTTTACCTGTTGTTTCATAAAGCGGATGTATTGGTTGCAAACGACCTGGATACATTGTTGCCGAATTTCCTGCTTTCGAAAATTAAAGGCAGTGGCTTAGTATACGACAGTCACGAACTTTTTTGTGAAGTACCCGAGTTACAATCGAATCCATTCAAAAAAAATAGTTGGAAACGACTTGAGCGTTGGATCTTTCCCAAGCTGAAATATGTTTTCACCGTTAATGATTCTATTGCGAAAATATACAGTGAGGAATATAACGTGGAGGTGAAGGTAGTTCGGAATATCCCTCTTTTATCCAATCAAAAAAATATAGAACATGTTTCGAAGGAACAGTTGGGAATTCCTGAGGGACTGAAAATAATTGTTATACAGGGAGCCGGCATTAATATCGATCGGGGAGCAGAGGAAGCTGTTCTGGCAATGCAATATCTGGATAATGCTTTGCTCTTAATTATTGGTAGCGGTGATGTGATGGATGTATTGAAGGAAATGGTTGTTGATTTGAAGTTGGATAGTAAAGTAAAATTTATTGGTAAAGTTCCGTTTCAGAAGTTGGTTCAGTATACCCGTCATGCGGATTTAGGATTGACTTTGGATAAGGATACGAATATTAATTACCGCTACAGTTTGCCGAATAAAGTGTTCGATTATATTCATGCCGGTATTCCTGTATTGGCTTCTGATCTTATTGAAATAAAAACGATTATCGGTCAGTATTCTGTAGGTTCGTGGATCAGCTCACACGATCCCAAGCACATTGCTGAAAAAATGAATGCGATTCTGAGGGATGAAAATACATTACAAATGTGGAAAAAAAACACTAAAATTGCATCCGAAAAATTAAATTGGGAACTCGAAGAGAAAGCGTTGATTGAAGTATATTCGAAATTTCTTTAGAACTATTCCCCCTTTGAAAAGGCCTAGGGTGATTGATTCGAATGTCCATTGGAAAGTATAATGACAGAAAAACATTTACATATAATCTCTTTTGATGTTCCTTTTCCTGCCAACTATGGTGGAGTGATTGATGTCTTTTACAAGTTGAAGGCATTGCATGCACATGGAATAAAAATTCATTTGCACTGCTTTGAATATGGAAGAGCAGAAGCACTGAGCCTGGAAAGCATTTGTGAAAAGGTATATTACTACAAACGAAAAATGAGCAAGCAGTTATTGCTAAATGCCTTGCCATTTGTAGTCGTTTCAAGATCTTCAGAAAAACTGATGGAGAATTTGCTGCGCGATACCTATCCGATTTTGTTTGAAGGTCTGCATTCTTGTTTTCATTTGAATGATTCCCGTTTGTCGGGCAGAATAAAAATTGTTCGTACGCATAATATCGAGCATGAATATTATACCAATTTGCAAAAAGTAGAAAAGTCGGTTTTTAAGAAGCTCTATTTTGGAATTGAAGGTAAAAAGCTCGAACGTTTTGAAAAGATATTAAAAAAAGCAGATCACATTGCTGCCATTTCCAGTGCTGACGCAAAATACCTTTCACTGAAATTTAATAATGTTCATCATATTACGGCTTTTCATCCCAATGAAGAAGTGAAGATCAAAGAGGGGAAAGGCGATTTTTGTTTGTACCATGGGAATTTAGAAGTAGGGGAAAACAACGAAGCCGCGTTGTATTTGGTTAATCAGGTATTTTCAAAAATAAAAACACCATTAATCATTGCGGGTAGAAAACCCTCATCCGAATTGATCGCTGCTGTAGCAAATTATTCTCATATAAGCATAAAAGCAAATATCAATACACAGGATATTGACGGACTCATTAGTAATGCTCAAATCAATGTATTACCTACTTTTCAGGCAACCGGAATAAAATTGAAATTACTGGTTGCATTATTTACGGGCAGACATTGTGTTGTTAATTCTCCAATGGTTGCAAACACAGGTTTGGAGCAGTTGTGTTTTATTCAGGATTCTGCCGAATCTATGATAAAAGAAATCTCTTCTTTGTTTGAATTTCAATTTGATATGCAGGAAAAGCAAAAAAGAGAAGTTTTGTTAAGAGAAAATTTCTCTAATGATTTAAATGTAAAGAAGCTAATCGCTTTGCTTTGATACGTTATTTTAAGCTTTTACCAAAAAGACGAATTGCATCCTGTAATTTAAAGGTAATTACTTTGCCTTCCTTTATAGCATATACAATAACCTCAAAACTCTCGTCATTGAAAGGAGGGTGATGTTCCACTTCAAGAGAGTTTAAAAAAAAATTTTCCTGATTAATACAGTTTTCGACAAATTGCTCTTCATAAAGATCTTTATACGCTTCGTAGAGACTTTGAGCAGTTTTCAATTCCATATGTAAACTAAGGGCGGTTTCCCATCGAATCAATTACTTTGCCGCTTTCGCAACGAATGGTTCTGGATGGGAATTTATCAAACATCATAATATCGTGAGTTGCAATTAAAACAGCTCTTCCGTTTTTGCTGATCTCTAGCAATAAATTCATGATGCCTTCTGACGTTTCGGGGTCAAGATTACCGGTCGGTTCATCGGCAAGAATAAGTTCAGGATCATTCAATAAAGCCCGAGCAATGGAAATACGTTGTTGTTCTCCACCAGAAAGTTCATGTGGCATTTTAAATCCTTTCGTAGTCAGGTTTACTTTATCCAGTACTTCCTGAATGCGTTTTTGCATCGCATGTTTATCTTTCCATCCTGTGGCTTTAAGCACAAACAAAAGATTATCATTCACACTTCTGTCTGTCAAAAGTTGAAAGTCCTGAAATACAATACCTAATTTTCTTCGCAGAAAAGGAATTTCTTTACGCTTGATTGTTTTAAGATCAAATCCGGCAACCGTTCCGCTTCCTTCAGTTAAGTCAAGATCGGCATACAATGTTTTGAGTAAGCTGCTTTTCCCACTCCCCGTTTTCCCAATTAGATATACAAATTCGCCTTTGTCGATGTTTATATTCACATTGGCAAGCACCAAATTATACTTTTGGAAAATAGAGACATTATTTAAGCTGATGATCGTATCGAGAGCCATTTTTTACGAATTGATTTTGTTATTTTGTTTCCTTCATTGGAAAGTATCAACAAGCGAATGATATTTTTTTCCGAAAATTACTTCATTGCGAGCGAAGCAATTATTTTTTACTTACAATACTTTCAACACGTGTGCGTTAATAACTTCCAACTACCTTAAATCTTCATGCGTCTATCCTTACTAATTTTACAATTATATCTATTTAAACATTACAATGAGCAAGTTAAAAGGATTTCTATTATCGGTGGGATTGTTTTTTTTAATTTCGGTTTCTGTTTTCGCACAGAAAACAATTCATGTTACGCATGAAGATTCAGAATTTAAAAAAGGGATCGAGCTTTTTCAAAAAGAAAAATATGGTGCAGCTCAAAAAAGTTTCACCAGAATAATTGAAACGCATAAAGATCCTCAATCGCTTATCAGGATCGATGCCGAATATTATACTGCTATTTGTGCCATCGAGTTGTTTAATAAAGATGGAGAACTTTATCTGAAACAATTCATAATCGACCATCCCGAAAGTCCGAAAGTGAAATCGGCTTATTTCTTTTTAGGGAAATACAACTACCGTAAGAAAAAATTTAAAGATGCTATCAATTGGTTTGAGAAGGTTGATGTGTATGATCTTACCACTGAAGAATTGGCTGAGTTTTATTTTAAAAGAGGGTATAGCTTTTTTGAATCTAATAAATTATCGGAGGCTAAAAAAGATTTCTATGAGATTAAGGATGTAGATAATAAATATGCCGCAGCCGCAAAATATTATTATGCACATATTTTATATGGTGAGAAAAATTATGAAACAGCATTAACAGATTTTATAAAATTGCAATCTAACGAAACATTCGGGCCGATTGTTCCTTATTACATTTCCCAAATATATTTTTTGCAGGGGAAGTATGAAACAGTAATTACGTATGCTCCTTCCTTATTAGATTCGGCAATTACTAAACGTGCTCCAGAAATAGCAAAGATCATTGGAGAGTCTTATTATCGAACATCAAAATACAAGGAAGCGATCCCATATTTTAAAAAGCATGAAAAGGCAACGGGCGCTCTTTCACGCAAGGATAATTATCAGTTGGGTTTCTCTCATTATAAAATGAATGAGTTTGAAGATGCCATCAACTACTTTTTGAAATTGGGAAACATTGATGATAGCTTGGAGCAAAGCGCTTACTATCATATTGCTGATTGTTATATTAAAACATCAAGCAAACAAAATGCATTGAATGCCTTTGGTCTGGCTTCGAAATTAGAATTTGATAAAAGTATACAGGAAGATGCATTGTATAATTACGCGAAGTTGTCGTATGAGTTGGTTTTTAACCCCTACAACGAGGCCATCAGGGCATTTCAGAAATACATAAAGAACTTCCCTTTGGGTAGCCATGTAGATGAAGTGTATACTTATTTGGCAAATGTTTTTATAACAACAAAAAGTTATAAGGAAGCTTTGGAAGCAATTGACAGTATAAAAACATTGACTCCGGAGTTGAAACAAGCGCATCAGAAAGTGGCATACTACCGCGGTATCGATCTTTTCAATAGTCTTTCGTTTGCCGAAGCGATAACATTGTTCAATAAATCAAATACTTATCTGTTTGACAAAACAATCAGAGCGAACGCAATTTATTGGAAGGCGGAATCGTATTATCGTTTAAATAAATTTCCAGAAGCTGTGGCTACTTATCTTGATTATATATCTGAGCCTGGCGCAATCGGTAAGTCGGAGCTGAGTGAAGCAAATTATAACATTGGTTATTCTTATTATAAGATGAAGGACTATCCGAACAGTATTTTATGGTTTAGGAAATTCGTAACCTTCAAGCCAATGGCAAATTCAAAAAAAATCAATGATGCATTCAACCGAATTGGTGATGGCTACTTTATGCAACGTGACTTTGCAAATGCAATCGAATATTATGAACAGTCATTTAAAATGAAACTGATTGATGCCGATTACGCATTGTTTCAAAAAGCCTTGGCGTTTGGTGTACTTAAAAAATACAGCGCGAAAATTTCAGATATGAATACGTTCATTTCAGCGTATCCGAAATCGCCCTATATTCAAAAAGCTAAATTCGAATTGGCACAAACCTATTATACAGATGGACAAAATGATTTAGCAATGACCAATTTTAAAAAATTCATTGAAGAATATCCGAACAGTTTTTATTTGAATATAAGTTTGAGTAAAATCGGCATGATCTATTATGCAAAAAAAGAAGATGATAAAGCCTTATCATATTTTGATATGCTCATCAAGCATGACCGAAAATCAGCCGAGGCAAATGAAGCGATCACAACCGTGAAAGCAATATACACTTCCAAAGGTGATCCCGATGCTTTGGATAAATACCTTGCATCTGTTGGTGCAACTATTCCTCAGGGAGAGTTGGATTCACTAACCTATAACAATGGTAAGAATCATTACATGGAACAGAATTGTAAAAGTGTGGTGAGCGACTTCGAAAAATACATTCAGAAGTTTCCTGATGGAATATTTATTACAGAAGCAAATTATTTTAAAGCAGAATGCGATTATAAATTAGGCAATACAGCTGCTGCATTTGTTTGCTACTCTTTTGTGGTCAGTAAGCCAAAGAGTGAGTTTACGGAGCAGTCGCTTTACAAAGCATCTGATATCGCTTTCAAAAAAAAGGATTACGTCAAAGCTATTGAATTTTATAAATTATTAGAGTTGCAGGCGGAAAATTCAAAGAGCAACAACGCTGCAATAATAGGTTTGATGCGTTCGTATTACGATACAAAATCTTCGGATGATATTATTATCTATGCCAACAAAGTGCTGAATATCGAAAACGTAACGGAGCAATTGAGTAGCGAGGCACATTATGATATTGCACAGACATATCTCGGATTACAGCGATTAGATGATGCTCAGGCTGAATTTCAGGCGGTAGCAAATTCATCAAAAGCAGAAATCGGAGCAGAGTCGAAATACAATGTTGCCAGTATTTTGTATCAGAAACAGGATTTTAAACAATCCAAAAAAACAGTGTTCGAACTCATCAACGGAGATGGCGATTATCCGTATTGGGTTACAAAAGCGATGATTCTCTTAGCGGATGATTATGTTGCACTGAATGATAATTTTCAGGCAAAAGGAATGTTGAAAGGCATTATTGACGAATCCGATATACCTGAATTAATAAAAATTGCGCAGGAGAAATTGGATAAAATAAATGCAGATGAAGAAGCTGCTAAACAAATGAAAGTTGTAGAAGAACCTATTCAAGTTGAATTTGAAGGAAATTCACCTAAGCAAAATAAATTATTTATAGATCCTGCAACAGTTTTACCGGAATTAAAAGAAGGAGAAGAAAAACATGAATAAGATAGCATTAAAATATAACATCTTTTTTGCTGCACTGAGCTTAATTATTTGTTCAAAATTGTATTCGCAAAAAGACGATCTTGATCCAATGCAGATAACAAGTACTGGAGCATACAAGCCAGTGATCGCAGATGCAAATAAGTTAATTGAAAACCCTGTGGTAGTAGATTCAACAAAAAAGTTAAAGGTAAATGGGTTTAGTATCAATTCTAAAAAGCTGATCACAACCTACGAAATAGATCCAATAACAGCCGCAGAAATGGTGGGTGAGCCCCTAACAAAATTGTATAATGGTTTAGTGAAAATAGGCATGGGTAATTATGCTACACCTTATGGCGAAGCTTGGTACAATCATTTACGATCGAAAGAATATGCGTCTGGTTTGCGGTTAAAACATCTATCATCTCAAACAAACCTAGATGGGTATGACTTTGCAGGATTTAGTGATAATGAGATCAGTTTTTATGGAAAAAAGTTTTTAAAAGAACATACGCTCTCAGGCGATTTTGATTATGTACGAAATGTGGTTCACTTTTATGGTTTTGATAATGTTTTGAATGTGATAGAGGATAAAAATTTTACGATCCAGCGTTTTAATTATTTTGCTGCAAGTGCCGAATTAAAAAGTCATTATTCCAAACCCGAACGTTATAATCACGATGTAAAAATAAATTTCTACAATCTGAAGGATGCCTATACCGCTTCAGAAAGTAATTTTAAAGCCAGTGGTTATCTCCAAACGCAAGTGCTGAAAGAAGTATTAAAAGTGAATGCTTCGGTTGATTATTATAATTATAAAATGGCAACCGATACAATAAACAATACGATCATTTCAATCAATCCCAATTTTATCGCAACAGGAGCAAAATATCGTGCAAGCATTGGATTAACTGCTGCAATGGATGTTTTTGTGAAGTCGAAATTTTATTTTTATCCGAACATCGACCTGAGTTATAATATCGTCGATGATATAATTATTCCTTATGCAGGTGCTTCAGGAAAGTTGCAGAAAAACAGTTTTAAAGCAATTGCCGATGAAAATCCGTTTGTGTTATCCGATTTAACGATGACGAATTCAAATCATAAATACGAATTGTATGGTGGTTTAAAGGGAACACTGTCTTCAAAGGTGGCCTACAATGCTCGCGTGGCCTATTCAAGTATTAAAAATCTGCCGATGTATGTAACCGACAGTAAAAATATTATGAAGAATCGTTTTGATGTGATCTACGATGCTGCTGAATTATTAAATATTCGCGGTGAAATATCTTACCAGCAGCGCGAAAAATTGAAAATTATTATACGTGGTGAATATTTTAATTATAAAATGGCGACAGAACAAAAAGCTTGGTATAAGCCACAGCTAGAGTTAACTTTTTCGGCAAATTATAATTTAAAAGAAAAAATTGTAGCGAAAGTTGATCTTTATTATATTGGCAGTCAGTTTGCAAAAACCTTTGTTTCTGATGCGAGTTCTTCAACAGGAATGCGTGTTCAGCCTCAAGAATTAAAAGGTATTTTTGATGCCAATATAGGATTGGAATATCGATATACGAAGAAGTTGGGGTTCTTTTTAAATTTCAATAACATCGCAAATTATAGATATTATCGCTACAATAATTACCCAACTCAACGCTTAGGATTCATGGGCGGTTTATCTTATTCATTCTAACCTAATTATTTTATTAAACTTTAGTTTAATTATCCAAATTTTAAAGCCTTTTTTTGTTAACTAAATGTTAATAAAGAGGGCTTTTTTATTGTCTCGAAACACTACTATTTACGCGGTAAAAAGCTATATTTGTTAGCCTTAAAAAGAGCGAAATATAAAGGAAAAAATATGGAAGAAGCAGTAAATGAAAATTTAGCGAAATCATCAGATTATTCTGCTGATAGTATTCAGGTATTAGAAGGGTTGGAGGCAGTAAGAAAACGTCCCGCCATGTATATTGGTGATATCGGATTAAAAGGTCTGCACCATTTGGTGTATGAAGTAGTAGATAACTCTATTGATGAGGCCTTGGCCGGTCATTGTAAAAATATCTATGTTACAATAAATGAAAACAATTCAGTTACTGTAAAAGATGACGGACGAGGTATTCCTACTGATTATCATGCAAAAGAGAAAAAATCAGCTTTAGAGGTGGTTATGACCGTATTGCATGCGGGGGGGAAATTTGATAAGGATTCCTATAAGGTATCCGGTGGATTGCATGGAGTAGGGGTTTCTTGTGTGAATGCACTTTCTACACTTTTGACGGTTAATGTTCACCGTAATGGTAAGGAATACATTCAGGAATATAATATCGGTAAACCATTATATCCTGTTAAAGAAGTTGGACCGACCGATTACAGAGGTACAATCGTTACGTTCCAACCGGATGCTTCCATCTTTACCCATACGGTTTATCATTTTGATATTATTTCTGCCCGTTTGCGTGAATTGGCATATCTAAATAAAGGGATTCATATCTCTTTGACAGATCTTCGTGAAAAAGATGAGGCTGGTGAGTCGTTAACCGTTGATTATTACTCTGAAGGTGGATTGAAAGAATTTGTAAGTTACCTGGATGCAACACGTGAAAAGTTGATCGAAGATGTTATTTACATGGAAGGCGAAAAAAATGGAATTCCAGTGGAAGTTGCCATGATGTATAATACTTCGTATTCCGAAAATTTACATACCTATGTAAATAATATCAATACCCACGAAGGTGGAACGCATTTGGCAGGTTTTAGAAGAGGTTTGACACGTACATTGAAATCATATGCTGAAAAATCTGGTTTGCTTGCAAAAGTGAAACTCGAAATTAATGGTGATGACTTTCGTGAAGGTTTAACGGCTGTTATCTCTGTAAAAGTTCAGGAGCCTCAGTTTGAAGGACAAACAAAAACAAAGTTGGGTAACAACGAAGTAATGGGTGCTGTTGATATTGCAGTAAGTGAAATGCTTAACAATTATTTAGAAGAGCATCCGAAACAAGCACGTCAGATTGTAGATAAAGTTATTCTTGCCGCTACAGCGCGTCATGCAGCTCGTAAAGCGCGTGAAATGGTACAGCGTAAAAGCGTTTTGACCGGAACAGGTTTGCCGGGTAAACTTTCTGATTGTTCTGAATCTGATCCTTCTATCTGTGAGTTGTATTTGGTTGAGGGTGACTCTGCGGGTGGTACTGCTAAACAAGGTCGTAACCGTGCATTTCAAGCAATCCTTCCATTAAGAGGTAAGATTCTGAATGTGGAGAAAGCAATGGAATATAAAATTTATGATAACGAAGAGATCAAGAACATTTTTACTGCATTGGGTGTATTTCGTGGAACTCCTGAAGACGACCGTGCATTAAATATTTTAAAATTACGTTATCATAAGATAGTCATCATGTGTGATGCCGATGTGGATGGTAGTCATATCACAACTTTAATTCTAACATTCTTTTTCCGTCATATGAAAGAGTTGGTGGAGCATGGTTATATTTATATTGCTACACCTCCATTGTATTTGGTGAAGAAAGGTAAAGAGCAAAGATATTGCTGGACAGAAGACGAACGAGCTGCACACGTTAAAGAATTAGCTGGTGGAGAAGGGAAAGAAGGCACAGTAAATATTCAGCGTTACAAGGGTTTAGGAGAGATGAATGCAGAGCAATTGTGGCAAACAACTATGAACCCTGAATTCAGAACCTTGCGTCAGGTCACGATTGATAGTGCTGCCGAAGCTGATCGCATATTTTCTATGTTGATGGGTGATGAAGTTCCACCGCGCAGAGAGTTTATTGAGAAAAACGCTAAATATGCGAAGATTGATGTTTAAGTTTTAGTGTACTAATAAAAAAAAGGTTGATCGTTTGATCAACCTTTTTTTATGGAAATAGTTAATTACTATTTAGGGCATAAAAAAGGCTTCGTAATTTTACGAAGCCTTTTTTTATGTTGCATCTTTTAATTAACGGTTACCAGATGTTTTTTTACCAGATAATTTTGGAGATTGTTTCTCTTCTTTTCTGTTTTGTTCTGCCGGTTCATCCGTTTTTTGAACTTCTTTTTTCAGATAATAAAATATTCCTTGTTCTTCAGAAGCACCGAATAATTGCGGTTGTAAATATTTGCCATCCCAACCATCAGGTTTTTGAACTTCGTTCT
>CANIFU010000043.1 GCA_947466965.1 Bacteroidota bacterium | reverse complement strand
TTTAAATTCAACACTCCCAATTACCTTGTCAATATTAGATTTCACTTCAGGTAATTCACTCATAGAAGCTACTGCATTTAGCATAAATATTCCTTTGCGTCCTAATACTCTCAAATTATAATTCAAAGTATTCAAACTATCCTGTCCGAATTTTAATTCCTTAGCCCAATGGAGTATTTTTTTATTTTTGTCGTAATATGGAGATGATGCCCACCCAATAAATTCAATCGGTTGATACCCTTGTTTTATTCTTTCAGGATTCGCCCCCTTAAATTCTTTTTGTTGTTCCTCCAATAAATCGTCATAGTCAATGTCTTCTGCGTCATCGTCCTTAACATAGCCCATTTCATCAAAACTTATTGTAAAAACCCAGCTATTAGTTTCTAATACACCACGATTTTCCAATACTAGCATTCCCAAAATAGAACTGTCAGCTGGATTGCCCCACAAGTCGGTCAATACATAAATGCTTTGTGTCTTGTCGAGATAGCGAAAACCTTTAGGCACTGTTAGTATCGCATTTCCAGATTCAAGTTCAATAATTCCTGTTTTGTAAATTAATGATTGTTCTATTTCATTAATCCGTAATTGTGTACTGTCAACCTCTTGTGCAAAATTATTGTAAGAGATAAACAAGGTTGTTAAAATTGTCAGAATTGTTTTTTTCATATTGTTGGTTTTTATTGGTTTACTGTCTGTTTAAAATCACACATAACGTTTTCAGGCTTGGCGAAGGTGGCGATTTTAAATCAATACACTCTTAGAAAAACCTATTTTCAAATTTACAATAATTTGTCTGACGGAGCAAGTATGCGCCACTTTTGCCAAACCTGTGTTATAAGTTGGGCGGTTGTATATATATTTCTGGAGTTTGTCTACGGAGATTTATACTTACTTATTTCCGAAATGCTTTTTTGTGCTCTGCTTTAGTGGGTTGAGCGGTCGCAGTTTTAATTTTTACTGAAGGGAAGGGAAATTTTATTTTTTCTACGCAACACATACACAGGTGGGCAGGAGAATGGCAAGCTTATTTGCAGCCAAATACTTTCATTCCTTAATCTAAAGCTGCAAATGTGCTTGCCATTGTGGGCTAGAAAGTCAACGCACAGATTTGTTTAAGAAACACATTAGCAAATAGAGTTTATTTTAAACTTCTTATTTTCTTTTGTATTTATTGATAATTTGTCTTATCTATGCTAAAGAAACACAACTCTGCTATTTTTAAGATTACGCATTTCCGTTGAATTATTAATTAATTCTTTAACTGTTTAAATTTTTCTGTTATGAGAAAGTTGCCCACCCCAAAAGCGCAAAGCCTATTTCTGAAAGTTTCATTTGTACTTTTATGCTTGAATTTGGACATGAATATTGCGACTGCCCAAACATCAATATACTTCCCTTTTCCAACTGACAGTGCTCAGTGGAGCGTAAGTCATAATTTTCCAATATATACTCAAACAATTCAACACAAAATGAAAGGTGATAGTGTTTTGAATGGAGTTACTTATCATAAAATTTATTCTTCAACTGATTTGCTTTATGGTTCATCAAATCAAACCTTAAATTGCTTTCTCAGAGAAGATGCTTCAAAAAAAGTTTATATAAAGTATCCTAGTGGCTCAAGTGTTGATACATCTGAGTTTTTGTTATACGATTTTAATTTATCTGTTGGAGATACTGCGACAATTCATTTGATAAATTACTCTACCGACTCACTGTATAAAATGGTTGTTTTGTATTCAGACTCCTCACTATTAGGCGGCTCGTACAGAAAAATGATTATGCTACGGGCAATTCCTGGACCAGTGATATGGGGACCAGGATGTGATGATATGTGGTGGATACAAGGAATGGGTGCTTCCCAATTTGGCCTTTTGTACAATGAGCTTCCCGAATGCTCTTGTTTTTGTGATAACTCCGCCTACCAATTATCATGCTTTTGGGATCATGGGACATATTTGTGGGGAGGAACAAATTGTGACTATGCAACTTCAATTGAAAACTCAGTAGTAAATAATTTTTCTGTTCGTCTATACCCAAATCCATTATCCAATTCATCTAGTTTGGAAATAAACAACATTGTAAAAGCAAAGTTGGAAATATATAATTTATTAGGGGAAATCGTGATGGTAAAAGATCTAATAGATGAAAAAATAATACTCCTAAGCAAATTTGATTTCTCTTCAGGTATTTTCATTTACAAAATCACTTCAGAAAGTGGAATATACTTCTCTGATAAATTTACCGTGCAATAATAAATTAAAAAAATAAAACATGAAACACTTCCTCCGAATTTGTCTTCGGAGCATGTCAGCCCGCCTTACTTATAACAATTCCCTTTACGCAACTCCTTGCATATTATCGGTCTTTTTGAGATATATACGAAACCGGTTTCGTATATATCGGAATTAGTCGAAGCTAGGGAAAGGTTCAAATTTGATTCTGAAAAATTATATTTTATGCTTTTTCCTTCTTTCACTTATTTTTTTCTTTTGTTATTTTAAACGTTAGGATTTAGTAAATGTAAACTATTCCTAAAAGATATCCAACTTATCAATAGGGCTTTTTATCTGGTCAAAGCCCTTTGTTGTAATATGCGTGTAAATTTCTGTCGTTTTGCTGCTTTCGTGCCCTAATAAGCTCTGAATATATCTTAAATCTGTACCTCCTTCTAATAGATGCGTTGCGAAACTGTGACGAAGTGAATGGACGCTTACTTTCTTTTTGATTCCAGCCTTTTTAGTGGATTCTTTCATGATTAATTGAATACTTCGTGCTGCATATTGGTCACCCTTTTGCCCTTCAAATAGCCACATTTTGGGCTTATATGATTTAAAATAAATCCGTAGAACATTTAATAAATTGGGCGACAAAATCGAATACCGGTCTTTCTTTCCTTTTGCTTGTGCAATTCGAATTTGCATTCTTTCGCTATCTATATCTTTTAATTTGACATTAACCAACTCACTCAATCGCAATCCTGCAGAGTATGAAAGCATCAGAATAGCTTTATGTTTAATATTTACCGTCGCTTTTAATAAGTCAGTAATTTCTTTTTCATTTAGAACAATTGGTAATGTCTTTTCCTCTTTTGGTCTATCGATCAGGTAACATTTTTGCGGCCCACCTAGTACCCGTTCATAATAAAATTTTATTGCATTAATAGCTTGATTTTGATAGGAAGAAGAGATCTTTCTTTCGATTACTAGATATCTTAGATAAGCAGTAATCATCGATTCGTTAATGGTATCAATGGCGAATTCGTGATGGTAGTTAACGAATTCTTCGAATGAATTTTTATAGACCAATATTGTTCGTTCGCTATATCTTAGTTCTTTTAATTTAAGTATAAATTCTTCGGGACATTTTCTATAGTTCGGAATATCAAATTTTGAAATTCTCGAAACTCTTGATTTATCCTGCTCTTCCTCTTCATAGGTGATTGACAAGTTTTGGAATGTGGCAATAATTTTTAGCTCATTTAAGAATTTCTCTGCAAAAGGAACGCTCCAGCATTTGCTGTAAGCATTCCAATTGCAATATGGTATTGTTCGAACGGCTTTTGTAAGGTCTCTGTTAAATCCGAAAAATAATTTCAAACGACCAGCTTTTGTTTTTATGATTACAAATTCATCTGCTCCAATTTTCCTTTTAGTATCTGAACAAATGTTCGTTTCTGACTCTTCATGAATTACGAGTTCGGTAATTCTTTCTTTAAAATAGTTCTTCAATAAATCTAAATTGCTTTTATAATTAGGTACAATCCAGCGGTATTGCTTTTTGTCCCAACGACTATATCTCAAGCCAAGGATAAATTGGGTATCTAATTCGTTTTTGGGCAGCTTAATAGCAATACTTTTACCATAAACAGCAATCGAAACAGCTTTATGTATAGAAATTCTGGACTTGGAAGATCCACTTTCAACCAATGATGAAATTGTAGAATCCGAATTTGCAGATTTTAATGTAGAATTCTTATTGATATACTCTAATTCTGGAAACATAAGTTGTAACATGTCAAATGCTGACTTATGGTAAGGTATGTGCCAGGCGTTATTTGTCTTGCTCCATTTTGCATCTGGAATTTGTTTTAATTTCTCGGTTGTAATAGCATCGTAAGAAAAATCGACCTTGATTCTGTATTCATTTTGGTGAAATATTTTACTTGCATTCATAGTAATTGGATTTATACTTGAATAGCAAAGTAATGTTAAGCTAAAATCGAATCAAAATATATTCGTAGATTTGTACGTATAATGTTCGTTAAAAAAACGTTTAATTAACTAATAAATTTATCTGATATGGAGAAGTGTAAGGAGTGCGGAGAAAAGTTAACAGGAAGGTTAGGGCAAAAATTCTGTTCGGTTTATTGTAAATCCTCTTTTCATTACAAGAACTACAAGAAAAATCAACCAAGCACGTATGTTAAAATTGATAACCAACTAAAACATAACCGCAGAATCTTAAAATCATACAACGTGTCAGGACAATCACAAATTAAAAAAAGCATTCTCATAAAAGAAGGATTCGACTTCAACTATTTTACTCATATTTGGAAAGCAAAAAATAGCAACATCTATCATTTTTGTTACGAATTCGGTTTCCGGGACTTAGATGACAATGGCAAATACATGCTTATTGTGTGGCAGGATTATATGAAATAGATTAACGGAAGATTTAGTATATTTGCTCAAGAACATCAAAATTCTCTAACACAATTATGTTTCAATCAATAAATTAATTTTTTATAATGTGCTGAATCCCAATGCTGAAAACATCTTGCTGATAATTTGTTATAAACCGCTCTTCACAAAGGAAAGAATAAAGTTGCTTTTTGAACGTAACGTAGTAAAAAAATAGTATAAAAATGAATATAAAAAAACAAATTACCCTTGGATTGGCTCTTATTGCTGCCGATTTAATAGTTGCGCAAACACTAATTAACAAGAAAGACGGAAACTATAAATTTACTGTCGTAAAAAATCTAGAAGTAACTGAAGTGCAGAATCAAGCACAATCAAGTACTTGCTGGTCGTTTTCAGCGCTTTCATTTTTTGAATCGGAAATGATTCGCATGGGAAAACCTAAAGTAAATTTGTCGGAAATGTTTATTGTGCGAAACGCCTATATGGCAAAAGCGGATAAATATGTACGTATGCATGGCTTGATCAATTTTGGGCCCGGTGGTGCTTTTCACGATGCAGCTTACGTGATCAGGAATTTTGGATTGCTTCCTCAATCGGCTTATTTAGGTTTAGTGAATGGTGATAAAGAGATCAATCATAACGAAATGGATAATATGTTGAAAGCACAATTGGATGTTCTTGTGAAGGCGAATAAAATTTCAACAGGTTGGTCTAAAGCCGTTAACGCTACACTAGATGCCTATTTAGGTGAAGCCCCTCTGTCATTCGACTATCAAGGCAAAAAATATGATTCTAAATCATTTGCAGCTTCTTTAGGATTAAATATGGATAATTATATTGAGTTCACTTCTTTTTCTCATCATCCCTACTATACAAAGTTTGCTTTAGAAATACAGGATAATTGGGCTTGGGATCAATTGTATAACCTGCCGTTGAACGATATGATAGATGTTGTTGACAATGCTATCATGAATGGATATTCTGTTGCATGGGGTGCTGATATTAGTGAAAAAGGTTTCTCCTTTCGAAATGGAGTTGCCATAGTTCCTGATGTTGATTGGACTGATGTGAAAAAAGAGAAAATAGATTCGGTGATTTTAAATCCCGGAAAACAAAAAGAAATTACTCAGGCAATGCGTCAATTGGCTTTTGATAATTATGAAACACAGGACGATCATGGAATGCACATTGTTGGAATGGTGAAAGATCAAAATGATACAAAATACTATATCGTGAAAAATTCATGGGGCATAAAAAATAACGATTGTGATGGTTATTTCTATGTGTCAGAAGCATATGTAAAATTCAAAACAACGAGTATTATGGTTCACAAAGATGCTGTGAAAAAAGAGATCGCGAAGAAATTAGGGTTCTAAATATTTTGCCATTATACTTTAAGTGCAAAAAAAGTCCTGCAGAATTGCAGGACTTTTTTTTGTAATAATGTATGTTTGTTAGAAACAATTTAAAGCTATTTTTTATTTCACGATCTTCCCGTTTTCAAAGGACACAATGAAAGAGCCATTAAATCCTTTCTCCGCCATTTCTTTTCTTCGTTTAACAGCATCTTCATAAATAGAAAAGTTTCCCGTAAAATATTTTGTGATGCTATTTTCCAATACCAAGGTTGTTATTTCATATACTCCGTCTATTTTCGGTTTTGTCGAAAATGCTCCAATTTGAACGCGATACGTTTTTCCCAATGTTGAAGGAGGGCTTGTGGAAGGAACTTTTTCCGGCAGTCCTATTATGGTTTCTTTTTCGACTTCTTTTGTTATTGTTTCTTTTGCAGCAGAGGAAGAACTGCTGGTTGATTTCGTTATTGGGGTAGTTGTTGCATTTGTTGCAATCGCTGTAGTTGTTGCCAAGGGAACCGGATTTGTAACTGGAATCTCTTTTTTTACAGGAGCGTTTTGGGCGCCTATCATAATACTTACATCGGGAAGGTCAAATTGTTTACGTTCATTTTTATTGATGTAAGATATTTTTCCGGGTAGCTTCTTCATTCCGGAAGTGCCTCCTTTTATAGTAATTTTATAGCGGATAGTAAATAGTTCATCAGATGGTGGAGAGATCCAAACAATTTTTGCTCCGCCATCAATGAACGTAAATGCTCCTCCTTTGCTTTCTATTTCTGATGCTGTAAAACCTTCAGGTAATTCCTGAAAAAATTTTATAAAACCGTTTACACTTGCTTTGTTAACAGTTGTTTCAATCGTAAAATCGGTTCCCGGTAATCCACTTTTGGGGATTTTTTGTGTTGCTGTAAGATCTTGTGCGAAAAGATTCGCAGTAAGAAACAGAAATGTTAATGTTAAAAACTTTAACATAGTTCGAAATGGTTTGGAAATACAAATTTACTTAAAAATACATAATACTATTTTCATCCCTTCAATTCATGCGATGTTCATAACCTTATTTAAGTAATTGATGTTAACTTTGTCATCTTAGTTTTTAACTATTTAATACATAATATTCATTCAATTGGCTAATAAAACAGAAATCATCACACAGGTTGAAACAGAAATACAAGCTGAAACAATGGTTGCTGAGGAAGGGCAAACCATTGTGCATTGTATTTGCATGCAAGATGCGTTTTATCGAATATGGCCGTCTACCTTTTTATTTGAACACGGCTCCTCCCAAAAGTCAAAATTAATTACGGCATTTAATGTTTCATTCTATCCCCAATGGACACCAAAAAGTCCAGGACAAAAATTTACGTTGATCTTTGAAGGATTAAGTAAAACATGTGCTGTATTTGACTTGAAAGAAATTATTCCTGAGGATGGTGGTTTTGAAGTGAATTCAATTGTAAGGAATGGTACAGATGTTTATACTGTATATCTTGATTAATCAGACATTCGTTTAAATGGCCTCTTTTTTATTAATTCCTTTCGCCTAAGTTCGAAAATAGAAAGCAACGGTTATTCTCCTTAATGCTCACAGATTTTATTTCGCGGTGTGGTCGTCTCTATCGTATTCCTTTTCCAATCGATCAACAGCTGTCTTTTATTCCTTTTGAATATATGTAAATGCAGTTGCTTCTATTTGTTTTTTATTATTTTCCTATAAGATCCCTGATGACTACAGAAGCGCAAACACTTCCAAATGTTGCTGGTAAATATGAAATCGTTCCGTATGCTGATTTTTTAAAATTTCTTCCATCTGTTAGCATCAACGATTCTTTAATTGGTTCTTCAGGTGAGAAAACTGTTTTTATACCTTCTATAATTCCTTCTTCTCGCAATCGTTTGCGGACATATTGAGCAAAAGGACATGTATGTGTTTTTGAAATGTCGACTACTTGTAATTGAGTAGGATCCAACTTCGCTCCAGCACCCATCGAACTTACAATTCTAAGATTGTGATCGTGTGCTGTTTTTAAGAACGTAATTTTAGGTGTAATACTATCAATTGCATCCACCACATAATCATAGGGTGTTGATAAGATCTGAACAGCTCTGTCGGGATTAATGAATTCTTTAATAACCGTAAGTTTAAGTTCAGGGTTAATAGCTAATAAACGTTCTGCCATAATCTCTGCTTTAGGCAATCCATGAGTGCTTGCCAATGCCGGTAATTGCCGGTTTCTGTTGCTGGGGTCTACCACATCACCATCTACAATAGTCATACTGCCTATGCCGCCTCTGCATATGAATTCTGCAGCAAATGAACCAACGCCACCCATTCCGACAATTAAAACATGGGAATTCTGAAGTTTCATTAATCGTTCTTTTCCGATCAATAATTCAGTTCTCGATAACCATTGTAAATCACTCATACGTAAATAGCTGTTTGAAATTTATATTGATCTTTTCTTTAAGCGATTGAACATCCATTTGTAAATATGTTGCCGCCTTTTCAAAAATACTTTTTATTGGGATAGCTGTATCATCTGTTTCTAAAAATACTTTTTCTATCGGAATCATTGATATTATTTTAGAAGCATTGGAATCCTCTTTTAATAAAGCTTTTCCAAATGAGATGTAGAAATTGTTTTGTACCAACTGTTCCGCAATCTGTTCATTGTTGTTGTATCCATGTACGATCAAAGGAATCGAAATGTTTAATTCTTTTTTTATTTGGAGTAGTTCATCAAATGCTTTTACACAATGAATAATCATCGGCTTTTTTACTGATTCAGCAATGCAAATTTGCAGTTTGAAAAGATCTTCCTGTATTTGTATATTAGTTTCAACAAGCTTATCTAATCCGCACTCTCCAATTGCTAAAACATTTTTTGCGGATGCATTTAGGCGAATAAAATCAATACATTCTTTACTGTTGATCGTTTGAATATTCCATGGATGAATACCTATAGAAGCAAAATTAGTATGCTTCGAGAGATCGAAATAGTTAGGAGCGTTGAATATGCTGAGTTCATCCTCTGCAACCAATCGGTGTGTATGTATATTTATAAAAGGAATTATTTTGTTCATTTCATCTTTGCGAATAAAAAAGCACAACTGGTGGGTTGTGCTTTTTTAAAAATAGCTTAATCTTTAATTTTTATCAATTCTTTTTTTGCCTTTTAGCATTTTCTTGAGCTTGATGTTTTTTTAATGAAGTCATTTGTTCAGGACTTAAAACTACACTAAGATTGCTTTCCCATTTCTTGAAGATGTTTTGCTTTTCCTGTTCAAAAATATTTTTATTGCTACCAGCTTTTTCCTGATTCAGATCCATTGATTTCATGCGCTCTAAATTAATACTTTGAACTTTGTTTTTTTGATCCGCTGTAAGTGATAAAACGCTTGACATTTTTTCTGTCAAAGTTGTTGCTCTTCCTGCTGCATCTACTTTTTGAGATTTACTTTTTTCTTGTGCATTCGTTGCAGTGAATGCTATCATTGCTACAAATAAAAGGATGATTTTTTTCATGTTTATTTTTTTTAGTTAATATAAAATTAGTGAATATTATTGAATTAAAAAAATTTTATGTTTAGTTGTTGTCACCATCAAATATCCTGCCTAGTCCGCCTAATATACTTCCTTCTTCTTTTCCGCCTTTTGAATACGCCATTAATCTTCCGGCTAATCTACTTACGGGTAGTGATTGTATCCAAACTTTACCTGGTCCTTTTAACGTTGCAAAAAATAAGCCTTCTCCTCCAAATACAGTGTTTTTTATGCCGCCAATAAATTGAATGTCATAATCCACTTCGTGCGTAAAAGCAACAATACATCCCGTATCTACTTTTATTAACTCTCCTGGCATTAATTGTTTTTCAATAATCATTCCTCCAGAATGAACAAAAGCCATTCCATCGCCTTCTAATTTCTCCATAATAAAACCTTCGCCACCAAACAATCCTGTTCCCAGCTTTTTCTGAAATTCGATGCCGATGCTAACCCCTTTTGCTGCACACAAAAATGCATCTTTTTGACAGATAATCTTTCCGTTAAGTTTGCTGAGGTCCATCGGAATAATCTTACCAGGATATGGAGAAGCAAATGTGATACGTTTTTTTAGATTTCCACAGTTGGTGAATGCGGTCATGAATAAACTTTCTCCAACAATCAGGCGTTTACCCGCAGAAAATAATTTGTCCATAAATCCACTTTGTTCTTTTGAACCATCGCCAAAGATGGTATCCATTTGAATACCATCTTCCATCATCATGAAATTGCCCGCTTCTGCAATAACAGTTTCATTTGGATCTAGTTCAATTTCTACTGCTTGTAACTCTTCTCCTAAAATTTTATAGTCTATTTCGTGATTTGACTTCATATTGCTTTTTTGTTTTTTACATTTTTTTTACTACATAGTATATCGATGTAAGGTTGAATAAGATGCGTTGTATCTCAAAATTGTTCTTATAGTTATTTCCCCATTTTTAGCATCAAAAAAATGTGTTACATGTTTCTTCTGTATTGTCCGCCTACCTCAAATAATGCGTTTGTAATTTGACCTAATGAACAATATTTAGAAACTTCCATTAATCCTTCAAAAATATTTTTGTTTTGAATCGCTAATGTTTGAAGATCACGTAAAAGTTTTGCTGACTTATCGTTGTTCCCTTTTTGTAATTCTACAAGCATCGTTATCTGATATTGTTTCTCTTCTTCTGTTGCACGAATTACTTCTTTTGGAACAATTGTAGGCGAACCTTTTGATGATAAGAATGTATTCACTCCAATTATTGGATATTCTCCAGTATGTTTTAGTGTTTCATAATACAAACTTTCTTCCTGAATCTTCCCGCGCTGGTACATTGTTTCCATCGCGCCTAAAACACCACCACGTTCGCTGATGCGCTCAAATTCTAATAATACAGCCTCTTCCACCAGGTTGGTCAGCTCTTCGATGATGAAAGAACCTTGTAATGGATTTTCGTTTTTCGCTAATCCTAATTCTCGGTTAATAATCAATTGAATCGCCATCGCTCTTCTTACTGATTCTTCAGTAGGAGTGGTGATCGCTTCATCGTAAGCATTTGTATGTAACGAGTTACAATTGTCGTAGATCGCATATAAAGCCTGAAGCGTAGTTCGTATATCATTAAAGTCGATTTCTTGCGCATGTAATGAACGACCTGAAGTTTGAATATGATACTTCAACATTTGTGAACGTTCATTTGCATTGTATTTGTTCTTCATTGCTTTTGCCCATATTCTACGGGCAACACGACCAATCACCGAATATTCAGGATCAATACCGTTACTGAAGAAAAACGATAAGTTGGGTGCAAATTTATTGATATCCATTCCTCTGCTTACATAGTATTCTACATATGTAAATCCATTAGATAAAGTTAATGCAAGTTGTGTGATAGGATTAGCGCCTGCTTCCGCAATGTGATAACCGGAAATAGAAACCGAATAAAAATTCCTGATATTTTGCTGAATGAAATAATCTTGCATATCACCCATTAAACGCAATGCAAATTCTGTAGAGAAAATACAGGTGTTTTGAGCTTGATCTTCTTTTAAAATATCTGCCTGAACGGTTCCGCGAACCAATGCAATGGTTTCAGTTTTAATTTTTTCATATACTTCTTTTGGTAATACCTGATCACCAGTAACCCCCAATAACATTAATCCTAATCCGTCATTTCCTTCGGGTAATGGTCCTTGATAAGTAGGACGTATCACATTTTTATTTTTAAAAATAGCAACGATTTTTTTCTCAATTTCTTTTTCTAAACCAGTTTGCTTGATATAAATTTCACACTGTTGATCAATAGCTGTATTCATGAAGAACCCTGTTAACATAGCCGCTGGACCATTGATAGTCATGCTTACAGATGTTTTAGCATCTGCCAAATTAAAACCGCTATACAGTTTTTTCGCATCATCTAAACAACAAATTGAAACTCCTGAGTTCCCGATTTTTCCATAAATATCAGGACGTATAGCCGGATCCTGACCGTATAATGTAACGCTGTCAAAAGCTGTACTTAAACGGTGAGCGGGCATGCCCAAACTTACATAATGGAAACGTCTGTTCGTGCGTTCTGGTCCACCTTCACCGGCAAACATACGAGTGGGATCTTCACCTTCTCGTTTGAAAGGAAATACACCTGCTGTATATGGAAATTCTCCGGGAACATTTTCCTGTAAGTTCCATTTTAATATATCACCCCATGCTTCGTATGTAGGAGTCGATATCTTTGGTATTTGCGAATGTGAAAGCGATTCGTAATGTGTTTGAATCTTAATTTCTTTGTCGCGGACTTTAAAAATGAAAAACTCATTTTTATACTGTTGAACTTTATCTGCCCAACCTTCCAATATTTTTTTGTTCCGGCCGTCAAATCCTAAACCTATTTGAACGGCTGTTTCTTCTAGTCCTTTTATTATTCTGTCTTTATCTTCAACCTTCGATTCTTTTAATGCAGCAATCGATTTTTGAATGGAATATAATGTTTGAGCAATTTCCTTTTGTTCATCCACCCATTTGTCGTAACCTCGATTGTTTTCTGCTATTTCGGCCAGATAACGTGTTCTGCTTGGAGGAATGATATAAATTTTTTCACTCATTTCATCAGTCACAGCAAAGTCTGATTTTAAATCGGCTCCGGTTTTTTCGGCAAGCATATTCACAATCGCTTTGTATAATTTATTCATTCCTGGATCATTGAATTGAGATGCAATAGTTCCATAAACAGGAAGCAATTCATCTTCGGTATCCCACAATTGATGATTCCGTTTGTATTGTTTTTTTACATCGCGAATCGCATCCAATGCTCCTCGTTTATCAAACTTATTTAAGGCAATGATATCTGCAAAATCTAACATGTCAATTTTTTCCAATTGAGTAGCAGCACCATATTCTGGAGTCATTACATATAAACTCATATCGCTATGCTCTGTAATTTCAGTATCACTTTGTCCTATTCCAGACGTTTCTAAAATGATCAGATCATAGTTTGCCGCTTTTACAATGTCCACTGCTTCTTTTACATATTTTGATAGTGCTAAATTGCTCTGACGTGTTGCTAATGAACGCATGTAAACACGTTCGTTTCGGATCGCGTTCATTCGAATTCTATCGCCAAGCAATGCTCCGCCAGTTTTGCGCTTCGATGGATCAACTGAAATAATCGCGATTGTTTTTTTAGGAAAATCAATTAAAAATCTCCGCACTAATTCATCTACCAATGAAGATTTACCTGCACCCCCTGTTCCTGTTATTCCAAGAACAGGTGTTGGTTTTATATGTATGTTTTTTTCTATTTCAGGAAGAATTTTTGCAAACACTTCTGGGAAATTTTCTGCAGCAGAAATTAAACGGGCTATCGATTTGATATCTTTATTAACTAATTTGTGCGCTTCTCCATTTAAATTATTTCCTGTTGGAAAATCACATTTTTCCAACATGTCATTAATCATGCCTTGCAATCCCATGGCTCGTCCGTCATCTGGTGCGTATATTCGAGTTATGCCGTAGGCTTGAAGTTCAGCAATTTCAGTAGGAAGAATGGTTCCACCACCACCACCAAATATTTTAATATGACCGCAACCCTTTTCTTTTAAAAGATCGTACATATATTTAAAAAATTCATTGTGCCCTCCCTGGTAGGAAGTTAATGCAATCGCATTCGCATCTTCCTGTATAGCGCAATTAACAATCTCTTCAACACTTCTGTCGTGACCTAAATGAATAACTTCAACACCACTGCTTTGGATAATTCTACGCATGATATTGATTGCAGCATCGTGACCATCAAATAAGGAAGCTGCTGTAACAATTCTTATTTTATAGTTAGATTTATAGGGTTCTGTAACGAATGTATTCATCTCTTTAAATTATAACGTTGAGTAAGCAACAAATTTAATGTTTTAGAGGGATTTAAACAAATGAACTTAAATACTTGATTTGTACTGGTTTTCGCCTTTTTAAAGCACTTTCTGATTAAATTGAAGGAAACTTTTCTTTTAATACGAAAAGATACTTTTTTAGGTTTGATTTGTAGTGTTCTGTGAAATCTTTGTTGAATAAATCATATTGAGAATCGTATCTCGTAAATGTCATGAAAAATGCATTGCCCTCAAAAAACGCTTGTTTCGAATAGTTGAAATAATCCTTTTTTTTAAACAAAGGTAAATCATAAACACCCTGCACAATCTCTTGGATTAGTTGATTCTTTTTCTCTTTTTTTATTTTATCATCTTCATTATCCAACATTTTTTTGTAAAGACTATCAAGTCGTTCAGCACTTTTTAAAATATATGCATCATATATCTTTTCATCTGATTTTTCATGTTTATATTCTCTATATTGTTTCGAGTTGCTACCGAATTTCTGCAACAAAAATTGTTCTGCGCCTTTGTCGGCAATAAAATTGGCCAAGTTTTCATTGAAGTTGACATTGTTTTTTACAAATAAAGTTCCGTGTGTCAATTCATGTATAATAAGGTTAGAAAGGCTTCCTTCATTTCGTTTTAACATGTTTGAAAGAATGGGATCGTTAAACCATCCAAGGGTCGACCATCCAGAGGGATAATATGCATCTATATCATAGTCTTGCATTTTTAAATTCAGTATTTCTTTTTCAGCTTCCTTTTTGTCAAAAAAACCTTTGTAAGGAACAGTTCCTAGGAATGGGAATGTCCATTCCTTTGGTTCAAATGCGAAAGGTTTGCATGCTGAAATATTTAGTAAAAGTGATTTGTTTTTTTGATCAAATACCGAACAGTAATTTTCAGTAGGATTCATTCCCAGGCTATCAATTGTATATTGCTTAATTTCCTTGATCAGAATTAACTTTTGTTTAAACGATTCAGAAAAATTGACATCTTTTAATACGTTATCAATCGGTTTGGCATTCCAAATTAATTGGAGTTGACCGGATCCTTGTTGGATGCCATAGAGCGCGAGCTTGTGTTCTATTAATAGTAAGATAAATAGTGCAATAAGTATAAGCTGTAACAATAGCTTCAGAAGGCTTTTAAGCATAATGTAAATGTATTAATAATTGTCTGTTTTTTTGCAAAAGCTAGAATATTTCTAAATGTTATACTTTGTCCAGTTGAACAAAATCTGTTTTTTTTTCAGTTTCCTTTCATTAGTCCCTTTTTATTTTATTTTTTATATATTTGGTTTCTAATTTTCTACTTGTGTTTTTTCTTTTCTCCAAATTACTCGTATTTATAATAAATCCTCTCATTTGGATCGTAACATTGTTTTTTGTTTCTATTTATTCTAAAAATGAAAAAAGACGAAAAAAATCTTTTTTTTGGGCATTGGGGTTTCTATTGTTTTTTTCAAATAGTTTTGTTTTTGATGAATTTTCTCGCGCTTGGGAGGTCCCTGCAACTAAATATGAAAATCTTCAGAAGTTTGATGTCGGTATTGTTTTGGGTGGAATGAGTGTTTATGACCAAGATTTTCAACGTCCACAATTTTATAGAGGTGTTGATCGATTGATTCAAGCGGTTGAATTGTATAAACTAGGAATCATTAAAAAAATTGTTTTTACAGGTGGTTCAGGTCGAATACTTCATCCCGATATGAAAGAAGGTGTTTATCTTAAACGTTATCTTTTGTTTATGGGTATTCCTGAAAAGGATTTTTTTGTCGAATCTGAATCACAGAATACCAGAGAAAATGCGCTATTTACAAAAAAATTAATTGAAGAAAAAAAAGTAAAAGGACCTTTTCTACTTATCACTTCTGCTTTTCACATGAGAAGAAGTTTAAATTGTTTTAGAGTTGTCGGCTTGAAAGTTACTCCATATAGTACGGATAGATATGCGGGTCCGCGTAAATTTGAATTCGATCACCTATTTATTCCAAACACATCTTCAATAAATGATTGGAATACTCTTATCCATGAAGTAGTTGGTTACATTACCTATAAAATTATCGGTTACGGTTAAATTTTTGTTATCCTTTATTATTGCTTTTCCTTCCAATATATACTTCAATTGATAGCATATGAAATTCAGGGGAACTTATGTGAAAATGAATCAGCTTTTTAAAGGAGATTTCGCCCGATTTTTTTATTTTTTGAATTTAAAGCGCATTTAATTTTTCGATGAAACCAATAGCTTTGTCTTGCAATTCTTCTGATATAGCATGAAAATTTGATTTCATTTCTTTGCCGCTTTTTAATTTTTTAGAACTGTTAACACGTGCAATAAGTTCGTCAGCAAGATCAACAGCCTCGTCAATAATTTCATTTATTTTAGCATCATTCGTTTCAGGATGATTTAACATCTCTGAATAACACTCTTCTAATACATCTCCTAATACACTGTTGATGTCTTTCTTAATATCTCTTCGATTTGGCATATTTTATTTTTTAATTTGTAAAACAAATGTACGATATAAATGGTTTTTATTTCAAAGAACTCAATTGTTCCTCTATAGCTTTTATTTTTGAAGCGGCATCCGCCAGTTTTTTCTTTTCGTTTTCAACCATTTCTGGCTTTGCATTAGCAACAAATTTTTCATTTGCCAATTTTGTCTGAACCGATTTTAAGAATCCTAAATTATATTCTAGGTCTTTTGTTAATCGCTCCAATTCGGCAGCTATATCAATGTTCTGTGAAAGTGGAACAAAAAATTCAGCATGTTTCAATACGAATGAAAATGATCCTTCTACTTTTTGATTCACATATTCAAAACTACTTAAGTTACAAAGTTTAATTATCAGAGGATCGTATGTTTGAATGATTTCACCTTGATTAACTTTTTCAAATACTTGCAGTTTTTCCTTAGGAGAAATATTTTTTTGTTTACGTATGTTTCGGATATTGGTGATTACTTCCATCACAACATCAAAATGCTTGATAATGCCTGTGTTTTCATTTTTTGTCGTTGGCCACTCTGCAACAATGATGCATTCTTTTTCATCACGATTCTTAATTAAATGCCATATCTCTTCCGTTATAAAAGGCATAAACGGATGTAATAATTTCAATATTCTTTCAAAAAAATTGATTGTTGCATCAAAAGTTTCTTTATCAATAGGCAATGATTTTCCATCAACAAATTCAGGTTTTATCATTTCAAGATACCAAGCACAGTAGTCGTCCCAAACTAATTTGTATGTCGCCATTAATGCTTCACTCATTCTATATTTCGAATAAAGATCGTTGATGATGTCGAGCTGTTCATTGAATTTTGCATCAAACCATTTTGCAGCAATTTTGTTTCCTTCCGATTGTTTGGTTGTGCTATCAACTTCCCATCCATTTATTAATCGGAATGCATTCCAAATTTTATTGGAGAAATTACGACCTTGTTCACACATACTTTCATCAAATGGTAAATCGTTACCTGCAGGAGAACACAATAACATTCCTACACGAACTCCATCGGCTCCGTATTTCTCAATCAATTCAATAGGGTCTGGAGAGTTACCAAGGGACTTGCTCATTTTACGACCTTGTTTATCGCGAACGATACCTGTCAGATAAACATTTTTAAATGGTTTCGCACCACGGTATTCATATCCCGCAATAATCATTCTGGCTACCCAGAAAAATAAAATTTCAGGAGCTGTTACCAAATCATTTGTTGGATAATAATAATTTATTTCTTTTCCTTTTGGATTTTTAAAACCATCGAATACGCTTATCGGCCACAACCAAGAAGAAAACCATGTGTCCAATACATCCTCATCCTGTTTGATGTCCTCTATTTTTATATCGGCATTTTTTAATTTTAGTTTTTCAAATGCCTCTTCTTTCGTTTTACAAACTACTGTATTCGATTTATTGTCATACCATGCAGGGATTTGTTGCCCCCACCATAACTGTCGGCTGATGCACCAATCGTGAACGTTTTCCATCCAATGTTTATAGGTATTTACAAACTTTTCAGGAATGATCTTGATTTCTCCGTTCAACACATTTTCCAATGCCGGTTTTGAAATGGTATCCATTTTTAAAAACCATTGCAGCGAAAGTTTTGGTTCAATAACCGCATTGGTTCGTTCACTGTAACCTACTTTGTTTTTAATGTCATCGATCTTAACGATCTGTCCTATTTCTTCCAGATCTTTCGCTATTTTTTTTCGAACGGTAAAACGATCTTCCCCGATATAAAATTGAGCGGCAGCACTCATTTTTCCATCTGTAGCAATGGTATCAATCACTTCTAAATTATGTTTTACACCTAAATTATAGTCGTTGATGTCGTGAGCGGGTGTCACTTTTAAGGCACCTGTTCCAAACTCAAGGTCAATATAGGTATCGAAGATGATTGGCACAGATCGGTTTACCATTGGAACAATCACCCGCTTTCCTTTCAAATGTTTGTAACGATCATCTTCCGGGTGAACACAAACTGCCGTATCTCCTAATATAGTTTCGGGGCGGGTTGTTGCGATAGTAATCCAGTCATCAACTGTTCCCTCGATTTTATATTTAATGTAATATAGTTTCGAGTTTACTTCTTTGTGAATAACCTCTTCGTCAGAAACGGCTGTTAAGCCTTGCGGATCCCAATTTACCATTCTAACGCCTCTGTAAATCTGACCTTTGTTGTATAAATCAATAAATACATCAATAACGGCCTCACTCATGTCGTTATCCATTGTAAATCGTGTTCTATCCCAGTCGCAGGAAGCACCAATTTTTTCAAGTTGTTTGAGAATAATACCACCGTATTTTTCTTTCCATTCCCAAGCATGTTTTAAGAAATCTTCTCTCGAAAGATCTGTTTTTTTTATTCCTTTCTCGGCAAGTAAAGACACAACTTTTGCTTCAGTCGCAATTGATGCATGGTCGGTTCCGGGAACCCAGCACGCATTTTTCCCCTGCATTCGGGCCTTCCGAATCAATACATCTTGTATAGTGTTATTGAGCATGTGACCCATGTGCAAAACGCCTGTAACATTTGGAGGAGGTATAACTATTGTATAAGGCTCACGGTTGTCAGGAGTGGATTTGAAGAAATTTTGCTTCATCCAATGGGCATACCATTTGTCTTCTGTTATTTTTGGATCGTAGGTTTTTGGAATTTCCATAATAATTTACTTACTTCGTTAATCAAAAAGAAGACAAATCTACTAAAAATTAATTTTGCTTTCTTTTTTTAGATTGTGGCACGGTTTTGGCTAATAATCTAACCAGAAAATTCGAGTTTTCAAATCTCGATTAATATTATAAATAATATGAAAAAATTAGCATTTACATTTGGATCAATTTTGTATTTAGTTTTAGTAACTTCTGCTCAGGAGAAAGTAACTACACCTGCTGTTTCAACCAGTTTAGCAGAAATTTCATTTGATCAAGAAACACATGATTTTGGAACTATTGACTATGCAGGAAATGGTACTTACGAGTTCAAATTTAAAAATACTGGTAAAGAGCCATTAATTATATCAGATGCAAAAGGTTCTTGTGGCTGTACTGTTCCAACTTATCCCAAAAATGTGCCGATCAAACCAGGTGAATCACAAGTAATTAAAGTTACCTATGATACAAAACGTGCAGGAAATTTTAATAAAACAGTAACCGTAACTTCGAATGCAAAATCGGCAACAAAAACATTAACCATAAAAGGTAAAGTAGATCCGGCTCCGGTTGAAGAAGCGTTTCCTGCAAATGGTAAAAAAGATGATGGTGCAACTCCTTTAGAAAAGCATTAATAAAAGTATTTCATAACAATTAAATTTAATAATAAAATCTAAAAAAAGTACAAACAATGAAAAAAGTTATTCTTTCAATCGGCTTAATGCTATGTGTAGGAGTTGTTGCAAATGCTCAAGAAACTACAACACCAAATCCAGTAAATCCTAATGCAGCTAAATTTAAATTTGAGTCAGAAGTTGTTGACTATGGTACAATTGAGCACAATGCAAATGGTGACCGTGAATTTAAATTTACAAATGTTGGTAAAGAGCCTTTAATTATTTCTAATGCTGTTGGTTCATGCGGATGTACAACTCCTGTTTGGCCTAAAGAACCAATTAAACCAGGTGCTTCTGCTGTTATCAAAGTTCATTATGCTACTGACAGAGTTGGGCAATTTGAAAAAACGGTTACCTTGACATCTAACGCTGAAACACCTTCAAAAGTGATAAAAATTAAAGGTGTTGTTAAGCCAGATCCTACACCTGCAACTCCTGCTACTCCTGTAGCTCCTGCAGAGCAAAAGCACTAATTTGTTTTGTTTATTAGTATCTATTTCAAACCCTTTTGGTTCAATAACCAAAGGGGTTTGATTTTTTTTATAGTCAATAATTGTATTTCGAAAGTTTAATTTTTTCTATTCCTGCTTTAAAAAAATATTGGTCGTTTTTGAAAAAACACTAAACAGCTTTTCCATTGACACTGATTGATCAATTATTTTTTAAAATTAAGAGAGACGCTATTAAATGTTTTTATAAAAAAATAACATTGATTTTTTTCGAACTAATTTATATTTTTAAAAATGAACCTGTTTAAATATATACTTGTTTTTGTCTTTTTTATGCAATCGATAAAAGTATTTTCTCAGGAAATAAAATTTCAGGATCCCAAGCAAAATTTTGGTTTTGCTCATGAAGGCGATACAGTTAAACTTTCCTATGAATTGAAAAATATGGGCAATAAACCCCTCCTGATTTCAAACTATGAAGTAGAGTGTGGATGTACTGTGATGGAAAAAGTAGAGAATGCAATTCTTCCTGGTGAATCCTATTCTATAAAAGTTACATTTGATACCCACGAAAAATATGATCGCCAGGATAGGATCGTAAAGGTTTTTTCAAATGCTATAAATTCTCCCTCCGTGTTGCGTTTTAAAGGCGTTGTTCTAAAACCTAAGAAAAAGTAAAAATTATTCCTCTTTTAATTAGTAAATAGTAACTTTGAACACTTTTTAAAAAATAAAAAAATGCCAAAAGTTTCATCAAAGGGCAACGCAATGCCTTCTTCCCCTATTCGAAAACTTGTTCCTTTTGCTGAGGTTGCAAAAAAACAAGGACGTAAAATATATCACTTAAATATTGGCCAGCCTGATATTGAAACACCAGAGGTTATGCTGAATGCCATCAAAAATGCAGATATTAAAGTGTTGGAATACTCCCATTCTGCTGGGATTGAGTCGTACAGAAACAAGTTGGCTGGTTATTACGGTACATTTAATATCAATATTGATCAAAATGATATTATTATTACAACAGGTGGTTCCGAAGCGATAGCGATAGCAATGATGACTTGTTTTAATGATGGCGATGAAATTATTATCCCTGAACCATTTTATGCAAATTATAATGGTTTTTCTTGTGCTGCGGATGTTAAAGTTGTTCCTGTGAAATCATTTATTGAAACGGGTTTTGCTTTACCTCCTATATCAGAATTTGAAAAATTGATCACTCCTAAAACAAAAGGAATTATGATCTGTAACCCTGGTAATCCAACTGGATATTTATACTCTAGAGAAGAACTAGAATTATTAAAGCAATTGGTCGTAAAATATGATCTGTTTTTATTGAGTGATGAAGTGTATCGTGAATTCTGTTACGACGGAAAAGAGTATGTGTCCGTTATGCACTTAGATGGTATTGATGAACATGTGATCTTGTTAGATTCTATCTCAAAAAGATACAGTGCATGCGGAGCGAGAATCGGAGCATTGATTTCTAAAAACAAAGATGTAATGGCTGCTGCAATGAAATTTGCTCAAGCACGATTGAGCCCTCCTACTTTCGGTCAAATTGGGGCTGAAGCAGCTTTAAATACGCCCAAATCTTATTTCGACAAAGTACAAAAAGAATATGTCGAACGCAGAAACTTTGTTATTGAAGCGCTTAATAAAATGGATGGTGTTTTTTGTCCGAAACCAAGTGGCGCATTCTATTGTATTGCACGTTTACCAATTGATAATTCAGATAAATTTTGCCAGTGGTTATTGGAATCCTTCGTACATGAAGGACAAACAGTTATGTTGGCCCCTGCAACCGGCTTTTATTCTACCCCTGGCGCTGGTATTAATGAGGTTCGTTTAGCCTATGTTTTAAATAAAGAGGACTTGAAAAATGCAATGATCTGTCTAGATAATGCTTTAAAAGTTTACCCAGGAAGAATAAATTAATTGTTACATTGATAATAAATTAAATCCCATCCGATTAAATTTCTGATGGGATTTGCTTTTGGGTTTTGTCATTAAAGTTGATTCATAAGTATTCGTTTAATTTTATAAAATCGAATGGTATAGTTTATAAATTTGTTAAGGGTAACTTCTTTTGTTTTCTTTTTAAAGATAATTTTATAACAATTAAAAATAATGTTTAACACCTTTGTTATTCAGTTGAAAAGTCGCTTGAATTATGCCTTGCCGGGTGAGGCAGCTCAGTTCACAATGGCTCCTCTTGCTAGACAGCGGTTGAGTGAAATCCAACTATCCGAATTTAGTCCTAAATTGAGTGCTGTTCTGGTTTTATTATATCCCGAAGCTGATTCGATTCATACGCTTCTGATTGAACGTCATGTATACAATGGACATCATAGTGGACAAATTGCTTTTCCAGGTGGAAAGTTCGAAGACAATGACTTTGAATTGAAGCAAACTGCTTTACGTGAAGCCTTTGAAGAGATCGGAGTGTTTCCTGAAAAAGTTCAAGTTATTGGAAATTTAACTGATATTTATATTACTCCAAGTAATTTTTTAGTGAAGCCGTTTGTTGGCGTTGTAGAAAAAAAACCAGATTTTATAGCTGATGTTAGGGAAGTAAATCAGATTATTTCAGTTGACCTTTTTAGCTTAAATGATAAAAGTAGAATAAATGAAAAAGTAATTAGTCGCACCTCAAAAAGTCAATTTTACTTTTCGAGCAAATAAATTTAAGTATTGGGTGATTAAAACGAAGCATAAATTTTCAATAAAAAATTCAAGTCCCTGTTTCCAGAGATTCATTATTCGTTTAAAGTTCATTGCAGCAGCCGA
>CANIFU010000042.1 GCA_947466965.1 Bacteroidota bacterium | reverse complement strand
CTATCTTCATTATAGTGGCATTCCTGAGAAAAATACTGAGGCATACTAGCAAACAGTTGAAAAAAACAAATTCCAAAAAATGCAACAAGCACTATAAAAGCTAAATAAGGCCAATCGCGATAAGCAGATGAAGAGCAATCACTTAATACAGCAGATTCAATTTTTTTGCTTTCATCCGTTACTCTTGGCAGATACATCCATAGCATAATGGCTGCTAAAAAACCAGAGCAGGCATCAATTACAAACAACCATTTATACCCAAGATATAAAGCAACAAATCCACCGGCAGCAGGGCCGATTGAAAATCCTAAATTAATTGCTAAACGAACTAATGATACCGAACGGGTTCGGTTTTCGGTTGTGCTATATGCGGCAATAGCTTTTGAATTAGCTGGACGAAATATATCAGCAGCAAAAGCATAACAAAAAATAATAAGTGAAATAGCAAAAGGTGTTTTTGCAATTAATAGCAATAAGAGAATCAACCCGCTTGAAAAAAGTGAAAGAAACATGATATCGAAAAAGTTCTTTCTATCGGTTAACCAACCACCCGCATAAGAACCTAAGACACTTCCGATTCCATAAAAACTTAATGATATTCCCGCTTCTGCAATTGTGAAATGTAAATCCTTTGTTAAATAAAGAGAAGTAAATAACAAAACCATGGACCCGCTTCTGTTGATGAACATAGCAACAGAAAGTATCCAAATATTGCGCTGAATATTTGCAAAGGATCCAAGATATAGTGCTAATAAGCGATTCATTCTTAATCAAAGATATTATTAATTTAAAAACAATATATGAATATCCATCGAAACAACTTTGTTCTTTCAACATTCCTTCTGATTCAAATTTATTTGCCAAAAAAAATGCCATATAACTTGAAGAAACACGGCGACAGATGTTGTCACTATAACACAACGAATATGTTGTTGCAAATACAAAAATGTTAATTTATGTTTAAAAAAGTAGCCGTGACATACATTCAATTTGTTAAAATAAAAAAGCATCAGCTAGTAGCTGATGCTTTTAAAAAAATCGCACTCTTTTTTATGCTTCCGGCTTCGGAGCATCTTTTGCTTTTAATGTTTTTGCCGCTTCAATCATGGTCTCTACAGCTTTTTCACCGAACATCTCCCCTGCAATATCTTTAACGATATATGAAATTGTTGTTTGCTTTATAACAGAATAAAAATGGAATTCTGGAGTTGTTATTTCAGCCTCCCAAAATAACAATGTAGGTTCATCTTTTATAAAACGTTTTAGTTTTGGGAAATCATTTCCGGCAATATCAGTTTTCATTGATGCAACATCTCCTTCACCTTCTTCAATTGAAATTTGAAAACTTTTCCCTACTTTAATTTCTGTAGCACCCCAAGATTGGTCGGCAATTTCTATTTTCCCTTTTGTTGAATCAGGAACCATGATCGAAAGGGGATTTCCATTAATTTTTAATTCAACTTCCATCATACCGGGAATCAAGTTTGTTGCATCTTGTGGTTTTGAATCACTACAACCAGCTAAGAATAAAACGGCAGGTGTAGCTAAAAATAAAAGTACTTTTTTCATTTTGTGGGTTTGTTTGTTTCGTCTACAAATATAATACATATATATACTTGCACAAATGGTTCTATTAAAAAACAATTAACTAGTAGCTTCGGCTTCGAGATTAATATTAACAAGGGGTAATATTAAAGTGAATGATTATGACAAATAGAAGGAAGGTCGTTTTTTTTAAAGTAACTATTGGAATGGTATTAATGGATTAAGAAGTTTCAATTATAGTTTGTTTTTTTATAAAATTTTAAGAATGAAAACGGGCAGATGCGTTTTTCTAATTACATTCGTAAAAAAACTGCACGCTTGAAACTTTCCTACAAACCATATACGCTTTATTTTAAACGACCATTTAAAATAGCTCACGGAACTCGATCATCCACGCCAATCGTAATTGTTCAGCTGGAATACGAAGGACTTTTAGCTTATGGCGAAGCAAGCATGCCTCCTTATCTTGGCGAATCGCACGAAACAGTAATTGCTTTTTTAAAAAAAACGATCGGCATAATCGAAAACCTGAAATACCCTTTTGATCTTGAAACTATTTTAAAGGAAATTGATGCACTTGCTCCGAATAATACCGCAGCAAAAGCATGCATCGATATTGCATTGAACGACCTAATAGGAAAATACGAAAACAAACCTTGTTGGCAATTATACGGAGCAAAGAAAACAGAGACTCCATATACAACCTATACATTAGGAATTGATGAACCAGAAATAATGAAACAGAAGATAGATGAAGGGAGCGGATATAGTATTTTTAAAGTAAAACTGAATGGCGAAAAAGATAAAGAGTGTATCAACACCATCAGAAGCATTACAGACAAGCCAATTGCAATAGATGTGAATCAGGGTTGGAAAAATAAAGAAGAGGCCTTGGAGATGATCAATTGGTTGAAAGATAAAAATGTACTGCTGATAGAGCAAGCGCTACCTAAAAATAATTGGGATGATGCACATTGGCTTTTTGAAAGAAGTTCGTTGCCATTATATGCAGACGAAAGTATTCAGCGGCTTTCAGATATCGATAAAGTAAAAGATTGTTTTGATGGTATAAATATTAAACTAATGAAATGCACCGGGATGCATGAAGCGTTTAAAATGATTGAACGCGCACGCGAATTAAAACTAAAAATATTGATGGGTTGCATGAGCGAAACCTCCTGTGCAATTTCCGCTGCTGCACAATTAACTCCGTTTACGGATTATGCTGATTTAGATGGTCCATTATTAATAAGGAATGATCTATTTACAGGAATAACTTTTGAGAAAGGGAAAATCACTTTAAATGATTTGCCTGGTATTGGTTTGTTTCAGAAGACATTGGAAGAATAAAAAATAGGGGAAGAAAAAAAAGGGCAAAAAAAAAGGCTCTTACGAGCCTTTTTCTTACTTTTTCTTAGCTGCTTTTTTTGGAGCTGCTTTTTTTGGAGCTGCTTTTTTTGCTGCTTTTTTTGGAGCTGCTTTTTTAGCTGCTTTTTTTGGTGCTGCTTTTTTTGCTGCTTTTTTAGCTGCTTTTTTTGGAGCTGCTTTTTTTGCTACTTTTTTTGCCATGGTTTTTTTGGTTATTAAATTATTTGATACGAAGTAAGAAAAATATTTAACACAAATGAAAAAATTAATGTTTATTTTATTAACATATAATTGTTCATATTGTTAATATCCTCAAAATTATTTTTGCAGAAATAGAATGGTTGATTTGATTTTTTTTTCTGCTCTTTCAACTTTTTTACTTTTAAAAAAATCTATTGCTCTGTATATACTGATTTTAATGTAGATTCAAGAGATTGTGTTTTATTATAAAATACAATGAAAATTAAAAACGAAATAGTTGATTCGAAAACATATTTAATTTCAATTGCTTATTTATTCGAAAAAAAATAAAATTATTTTTAGTGACTATTTAAATAATTTAAGAAAATCATGGTTTTGAATGATTTTAAATAAAATTGAATCGCGAAGTAAAAAAACGTTCTTATTTATTTCACATGTGTTCTTTGCTTCCTGAATCTTTATTTCACTCGCTCCAATAGTGCCATATAAAAACCATCCGCATGATACATTTCTGGAGAGTATCGTTTTTCACCAAGTAAATTCCATTTTTCTCCAGTAGTTTCTAAAAACCATTTTATTTGATCTTCACCTTCCGATGGCAAAATACTGCAAGTGGCATACACCATTTTACCACCTACTTTTGTGATCTCAGAAAAATTTGTGAGAATCTCTTTCTGAAGTATCTTAACTCTTTCTATTTCAGCTAACGTTAGCTTCCATTTACTATCTGGATTTCTTCTCAGCACTCCTAAACCTGAACAAGGAACATCCAAGAGCAACCTATCGGCAGTATCTTTTAATCGCTTAATTACTTTTGAAGAATCAATGGGTCTGATTTCAACAATACGAACATCCGCTCTGGCGGCACGCTTTTTTAATTCCTCTAACTTCCTTGCCTTTACATCCAAAGCAATGATTCGTCCTTTATTCTTCATCAAGGAAGCTAAATGCAATGTTTTACCTCCTGCTCCTGCACAAGCATCAACCACGCGCATACCGGGTTGTACATTTAAAAATTCAGATACCATCTGAGAAGATGCATCTTGAACTTCGAATAATCCTTTGTGAAAAGCTTCGGTTCTGAAAACGTTCCGTTGAAATTTTAATTCAACGGCATCAGGCGACCATGAGATTAATGTACTTTCGTTAATACCTTCTACTTCTAAAGTTGTTTGTAATTCCTTAGGATTTGTTTTTAGGGAGTTCGCTCTTAATACAGTTGTGGGTCGTTGATTCAAGGCTCGAATAACTTTGTCCCACTCTTTACCAATTTCTTTTTCACCAATCTCATCTAACCAATCAGGAATAGATTCTCTTATTTTTCTAATCTTATGAAATTTTTCGAGTTGTGAAATGATTTTTTTTTCATTCAGTCCTTTAAAGTAATTACTTTCAGGAAGACCATATCCATCGAAAACCAAATATGTACCAAAAATCATCCAAAGATTTCGATCAGACAGTTTTGCTCCAGCCTCCATTCCAGATGAAACAAATAACAATCGCCAGTTACGAACCATATCATAGGTAACATCGGAAACAAAACCTCGCTCCTTCACATCCCAATATTTGTTTGCCTTCATCACTTTTTCAATTGCTTTATCGGCATATTCGTTTTTCTCGAAAATGTCTTTCAACGCATTAAAGATTGCCTTAATATGAAAGGAGTGGTGTTTTAAATAAAATTCTTTAGCCATGTTGCAAATATACTATTAATCATCAAGTATATAGCAAAAACGATCATTCAGAAAATTTCAAACTATAGGCTATAAAAGAAAAGGAATTCCATGAAAACATGGAAAGAAAAATTATACTTTTTATTAGGCATTAATTTAAACGCTATAAATAATATAATGGTTGAGAGTAAGTTTAAGCTTTTAAAAAAAAGGGATAGGAAGAAAAAAATAGTGTCATTTTATTTTTATGATTCAAACTATTATCAAAAAGCGACTTCTCTTAAATCAATAAGATGAATCGCTTTTAAAAGGCTGTTATAATTTTTACTACTTCCCAACTTTTACTCTAATTCCTTCGGAGTTACTTGTAAATTCGGGAGCATACATACATTGAATGGATGTGATGCCGTTTGAGAAATTACCATTGTGAGTTACTACTAAAGAATATTCAAAAACGTATGTCCCTTTTGGCAATCTGTCGAAGAAGAAATTAGTAGCTGCATCCCGCGTGCTTTCATAATATCCTAATCCATCTTGCCATTTATAGGATGAGATCACATTTGTTGGCTCGAAACCTGAAGCACGCATATCTTTCATCTGCACATATTCCATATCTCTGTCCACACGCAGTTCAATTCTCACCTTTATTTTATCTCCAACCTTTAACGCAGTTTTTTCAGAAATTGGTTCAATAACAGGGCCGGCATCTGTGTTTTTTTGCAGAAACAATTTTTTATTCAAAACTAAAGGTGTTTTTGATGGCGTAATTTTATCAAGCTGTTCAAAATACTGCCAATAAACGGCTCCCCAACTTACACCTTCATCTTTTTTCACAACCTTAACTTCCCCCATGTTTGATTTTATATCGCTACCACTCCATGAAGTTTTGAAGTAGCCGGTACCAGCATCTTGTTTTATTTCGGGTGTTTTCTTTGGATCAATTTTTATATCACCCATTTTAATCTCAATGTTACTTTCTGTTGATAGCCAATCGGTACCTCTTAATAATAATGCATATACGGCTTCTGTTGTTGCTTTGGTTGTTTTCCAATCTTGTGTTTGTTTTGATTTAAGCAACCACACCTTCATATCGTCTACCGCTTTTTTATCGTTATTGATTTCATCAAACGCTTCAATCAACAATGCTTGTGATTCTATCGGAGCCTGATACCAATAATATCCGCCATAATTTTCTTTCCAGTACATGCCCATCTCTTCGCTGTTCAATGAATTTTCTTTTATGGATTTAAGAATCTCTTTGGGAATAATTTTTTCATCGTAACGATTCAATGCAAGTGCAATCATTCCTTGCATATATCTTCCATTATCCAACCAATATTTTTTCGCCTGTCCTTTATAATAGTCGAATGCTTTTTGATTCCGATTATCAATGGCAACATCTTTAAAGTAACTTCTGGCATATAAATATTGGATTTGAGAATAACCCAAATGATTCTTATCTATATTCAATTTGTCATATTTCAAGATTGATTCATAATCTTCACGAATACGATTATCAAGGTATCTCGCACTGCCTTTAAGCATTTTCCAAACAGTTGCATCTTCACGCATATTTTTAACACCTAATTTATCCAGATGCCCCATTCCTGTTACAATGTGTTGCGTAATATAACGATCATCTCTCATTCCTTCAAACCAAGGGAAACCACCATTTAAAGTTTGCATCTTTTCTAATTTTTTAAGTGCCCGCTCAAGTTCACTACTCATTTTGTTCAGATCAAATAAAAGTGCAACACGTTTTTTACGTTCCGATTCATCTTTCGCATCCAACACCCAAGGGGTTTCCTCTAACATAAGTGATTTTAATTCCTGGTTTTTTTCCAAGTTTGATAAAAGCGCTTTCGAATCTGGAGTGTTTTTCCATGAATTAAATACTGCTTTAATTTTAGGAGATGAATTTGCTATGTGAGCGGCAATACTATTCGCATAAAAACGAGAAAAGGTTTGTTCCGAACATTCGTAAGGATATTCCATTAAATAAGGTAAGGCCTGAACAGCATACCAAGCTGGATTGGAAGTAAACTCCAATGTGAGTTTATGATTTCTTAAAGTTTTGGAACCATTACTTTGGTTCATCAACTTTTCGAAGCGGAATGTTTTTGTCTGATTTCCGCGTATGGGCAAGGGCATCGATTCGGTTACTAACATTCTGTTTGTTAAAACCGGCAAAGCCATTTCTTCCCCATCGCTAAAATTACCAGCCTTTGCAACCACTTTATATATAATTGCACCAAGCCCTTCCGGAATAGAAATATTCCAATTCAATGCAGCACTTTGACCTTTTTTTGAGGTAAACGAAGTACTTGCGGAATTGTCCTTTAACAAAACAGCAGAAATATCTTTCATAGAAGTTGCATCATAAAAAAACACTTGTGCCATTCCTGTAAGGTCAGCATCCGAAAGATTTGAAACTTTTGCACTGAACTCCATTTTATCATTTTCGCGAAAAAAACGAGGGGCATTCGGAACAACCATTAATTCTTTTTGTGTAACCAATTCCTTTTCAATTGTCCCGAATTTCAAATCTTTTGTATGTGCAAATCCCATCATCTTCCATTTTGTAAGCGACTCCGGAATCGTAAATTTAACAATTACGTTTCCATCTTTGTCTGTTTCTAATTGCGGATAAAAAAATGCAGTTTCAGTAAAATTACTTCTAGCTGCAACTGTTGACATTTTTTCTTTTCCTTCTTCAAGAATCGAATTACGAAACGCTCCTTTTTCTGATTCTGTTGTTGAAGTTGTTATATCTGAAATAGAATTCCCTCCTATCAATCCGGGGTTTTCTTTTCCTGCACGTTCTTTTTTTGCATCTTTATTTTTTGATGAATCTTGCTGTTCTAACGATTTTTCTTCATCTGCCATCACCGCGCCTGAAAAAGCTAAAGAAGCATATTTCGTATTCGATCTACTTCCTCTATAATTATAGTTATCTCCATCTAGCCCATCGTAATAACCATAATATCCATTACTGTATCCAAACCAATTTAAATGATCATAATAACGATATGCTCCAACTGGATATTTATTCCAATCAATACTATATAGTTGAGCGTTCACAATTCCGAAACCATTATTCGCATCCCAATATAAATTCGAATAGTAGTTATTATAGATATTAAAATACCAGTTGTTCGGTTTAAAAGCATCTAGAGAAGCATCATATAATGTTGCTATCATTTCAGCAGCTACCTTATCTCCCTTTTTATCATTGATTTTTATTTTCCATTCTTCGTTCTGACCCGGAAGTAATTTATTTCTGAATGTTTCAAATTCAATAGCTAATTCTTTATTTGAAAACGGAACGGTAATAACATCGTTCTGAGAATAAACACGGTTGTTCTTAATAAAGATACAATGAATCGAAAAATTGCCGCGATGTTTTTCTTCTATAGGAATTTCAATTCGTTTTTGTTCTTTGTTAAGGGTGATAAATTCTTTTTTTACAATCTCCCCTTTGTGTTCAACTTCATATAAAACTGATACATTTTCCTCCTTTGTTCCAATAATAAATTTTGCTGTTTCGCCTGGCTCTAAAGGGTTAATTGTTATCTTATTGAACCAATTTATCTCATTGCCCGGAACCTCTTTCCCGGAAATGGAATGAACAGTAAAATATTTTATATCTGTCACGGCTTCCCCATATGCATCTATACTGTGAGCCTCCATCAGATATACACCAGGTTTCCATGTTTTAAGCTGATTGAGCTTGATCGAATCATTGTAATTGACACTTACACTTCCTCCTATCTTCAAAGGAAGCAAATCAGAAGTGTTGTTAAATGATTTTTCATAGACCTTCTCTCCACGTGCCCATTTATACATGTTGTTTTCATCTTTATATAGATCTTTGGGAAAGTCCTTTTCGAACGCTTCCTTATTTATTATATATCTGTCGGGCTGATTCCAAGAACGAGAACGATAGGTTTTTTCGGGCTGCATCAATTTGTATATCTCTACCTTTCCTATGGCAGGTTCAAACTGTCCGCTCATATTTGTAGAAAAAATAGCGAAGGACTTTTTATTTTCCTTTTCGAGTAAATTTGGAATACTCACATTTAAATTAAGTGCAGAATAAGCTACACTCACATATGTTTGCGAACTATGTGTTTCACCATTGATATCCGTTACGTCCGCAAAAATAGTATAAGAATAAGTAGGCGCATAGGATTTCGGAATACTTAAATCAGGAATGGCTTTGAAATCAACAAAAAAAGCACCAGTATCGTTTGAAGTTGTTAGACCATTAATAATTTCCATCTGAGCCGATTGCGGATAATAACCATTCCACCAATACCACCAATAAGGGAAAGTAGCGTTTCGTACTACTCGGTATTTTACTTCAGCACCATCAATTTGTGCTCCGGAATATGCCTTCGCTATTCCATTTACTTTTATATTTTCATTCAATCGATAGCTACCTAAAACTGGATTAAATTTCACTTCAAATTTTGGGCGTTTATATTCTTCTATAGAAAAATTAATATTTCCACTTCCATTCGACAAACTCATTTGTCCGTTCAAAACACCATTAGGTGCTGTGAACGTACCTGAAAATGTACCGTATTCATTTGTAGTTAAGTTCACATCCGCCACTTTTTGATAATTCACATCATAAAAAGTTACAGTAGTAGGGGTATTGATTAGCAACTCGTTGGTTTCACCATCAGTATTGATCATAATTCCTTTGAAATAAATTGTTTGACCTGGACGGTAAATTGCGCGGTCCATAAAGAAGAATGTGCGCGGATATTTATTTTTATCCGTTGAGGAAGTTCTATATTGATAAATGCCATTATCTGTTTGCAAGCGATCAAGATTTTCGTTAGGCGCATTCACTAAAATAGTTGGTGACTTATAGGAGAAGTCGACAGAAATATTTCTGTATTCAGTTGTAGCGGGAACATTAAAATATCCCAAAGCATCTGTTGTGTATTTTTCAGATCTTACATATTCATATTTACGCGATAAATAATTATATTTCTCATAATACAACTGAGCAATAACACCTTTTAACGGAGAACCTGATTCACGGTGTTGTACATAAAAATCATAACTGCCATTTGTCATTCTCCGATTCGTATAACTAATGTTTGACATCCAAGTTGCAACATAGGCTACACCATTATTTTTATATGAAAATGTTTTGTCAGATCCAATTAGAATAACATAATGACCCAGTGGCAGCGCTGGAATTTTAATTTCAACAGCATGCGATTGATAATCGCCATCGTCGGGAAGCTCAATAGTAAACTCTTTGATGGAAGTTAATTTTAAATAGTGCTTGATAAGATTTTCACCATAAAAACGTTCAATAGATTTATTGTACTTATCAATATCCATTTGAGCAATTCGAACATATACTGTTTTTAAATTTTTGAAGGTTAACAATGCCCGTGAAGGGGTATTTGGAATATTTACTTTTTCAGTTATAAATTCGACTAGATGTTCTAGAACACTTGTCTTCAAAACCTTACAATCAAGAGCTCCATCGCTAGATGGAAATTTTTTAATCACGGCATCACACAATTCCAAGGCTTGTTTTTTCATCCACTTGTTTTCTTCAGATTGAATTGGATTGTATTTCGTTCCTTTCTCAAAATACACCTGTGCTATTTCATAATTGACATCTGCTGATGCAGGATTGTCAGTAAATTTGTTTTCTAAACTTTTTAACGCCGATAAATATAAACTGTCTTTCATTTCTGAAACAGCGCTTTTTCTTACAAATTTTAAACGTTTCAAATCCACGTCAATCAGTGCTTTCGGATCCGTATCATTTGAATGAAAGGCAACGAGATCCTTTAAAATGTTGATAGCATATAATTTTGATGAAAGCGTATCCTTTGATTCGATATTTACTTTTATAAAGTCGGTAAATGTGGAAAAATAACTTTCCGAATTAATTTCAAATTTATAAGCAGGTCGGGTGATATCTGGTTCTTCGTTGATATAAAAATCAACCGCTCGGTGAGCAAGAAAGTCGTAAAGAGTAGGGCGGTATTTTCTGGCATTTACTTGTTTCAACAAAATATCATCATAGATATTTAAGGGTGTTCGTTTTAAGCTGTCTATGCTTTGGAGTGAAGCCTGATAATTTTCAATGACTTTCGAAAAAATGGTTTTCAGATCCCAGGTAGTGATATCTTCATTATCAAAATTTACAGTTTCGGTTCGGTTATAAAAACGGTATCGGTTTTGTTGATAATAGTTCCAGTAACTTTCAGCGATCATCGATTGTAAAACAGGCTTGACAGGATATTTCGCTTCTTTCACTTCTTCTTTTAATTTATTAAGTGCTTTTATTAGGGAATACTCTTCCATGTATTGCTCAAACTTCATGCGATGGATAATGGCCTTAACAAACTGTGGAGCATTGTTCTCAAACTTTGCTTTGTCGTAAATAGCGTTTACAACTTCTAAAGCCGTTTTAGTTAGTCCTTTGGAGGCTAAGGAATCAACTTTTTTCCATTCTTTAGAATAGGTACTCCCTTTCGGAAAAGTAAATACAGTTGTTTTGCTATTTGCTTGATAAGCTGTAACTGTAAAAGCACCTGCAATACTTGCTGTTGCTGCAATTACTAGTAGAATAATTTTTCCTAATTTCATAATTGACGTACAATATATTTTAATGGTTTTAGCATTAGATGCAAGTTAAATCAAAATTCCATAATTTGAAATGATACTTAACGAAAAGATTATTTTTTGAAAACTAGAATAAGAACTAAATTTATTTTACGAAAGAATAGGAAGGATTACGCGGATTTGAATCTATCGATATTCACTTCGTTGTTAAAAGGAGCACCACATAAAAGAAAATCGGCAAATTGATTTGCAAAGTAGGGAGCTAACATTACTCCCTTTGTTCCTAAGCCATTAAAAATAGCCAATTCAGGGTGTACTGGGTGTAATCCAATTATTGGTCTACGGTCGGTAACCGTTGGCCGCACTCCTGCCTGATGATCTATTATCTCAAAGGGAACTTTTAGAACTTTGGTAAGTTTTTCAGTTAACTCGGACTTCCCTTTATCTGTAGGATTTTCTGAAAGGTCTTCCCATTCATAGGTTGCTCCCACCTTATATGTATTGTTGCCCAAAGGAAGAATAAAAACAGCTTTATTGATTACAATTTCTGTTGGAATTACATGTCCACCGGATAATTTAATAATTAACGTTTCTCCTTTGGTAAGTTTAAAAGGGAGCCATTTAAAAAAGGGATTTTCAAGACTTTTATAGCCTTCACAAAATATAATTTTTGTAGCTGAATAATCTCTATAGGAAACTAAATTCGAATGAATTAATAGTTTTTCCTGATCAAATTTTTCCTCTATTAAAAGATTATTATTATTCAGAAAGGCTCTGAATGCATTTAAAAATATATTGGTATCTAAATTCCCTGCATGAAGTACTTCTGAAATCCCCAAGGTATTAAATACAATGCCGTTGAGATCTTCACGATATATTATTTTACTCATATATTGTCCGATGGGCTCTTCTGTTTTTTTGATCCAGCGTGTTTTTTCCTGCTCCTCAGAAAAGGGTTTAAAAATACGTTTATGATTATAAAATTTTGTTTCTAAAAGCTTCTCCATTTCAGGATAAAAGGAATCCATATAAGGAAGCAGATCGTCTGCCAACCAACTTTTTACCAATCGCTTAAATACAATAGGATTGTAGAGTCCTGCAGCAACTTTTGAAGCACTTGAAAGAGCGGCATCATCTATGACAAGAACTGAACAGCCTTTTTTAAAGAGTGTTTGAGTAAGAATGGTTCCAGCTAATCCTTGACCTACTATAATGTAATCTACTTTTTTCATGAAAAAACTGCTGCTGATTTATTAAAAAGCTTGTTTACCTTGTAAAAATACAGTTTAATAATTAATCAATTTTTTTTATCTTGCACATTGATTCAATAAAAGCCAATCCCTTAATTTATAATCCAAGGGACGATTTTTAAAAAAAATGACAAAAGAAAAACGTACAATCGGACGAAGAGAACTCGTTGACTTTCCAGAGTTGAAACTGTTTGGCATAAAAGCAAAAATAGATACTGGAGCGTATACTACGGCATTGCATTGTCATGATATCAGAGAAGAAAATGGTTTCTTATATTTCAAATTATTAGATCCCACTCATCCCGATTATTCAGAAAAGGAACAACATTTTACAGATTATTCCAAAAAGGAAATTAAAAATTCTTTCGGTGAAATTGAAAAACGATACATCATAAAAACGATTGTAAGAATTGGGAAAAAGCGTATAAAATCAGTAATTTCGTTAACCGACAGAGGAACGATGCGTTATCCTGTTTTGATTGGTCGAAAACTATTGAAGAATCGATTTGTTGTTGATGTCTCTTTGCTTAATAATATTCTATAAATAAGAAAACTAAAATATACAATGAGCCCTTTCTCATTGTTTGAAATAACAAATTATGAAAATAGCAATTTTATCACGCGGACCGAAACTATATTCTACTCGAAGATTAGTTGAAGCAGCCGAACAACGCGGGCACGAAGTAATGGTTCTCGATCATTTAAAATGTGTATTAGTTATTGAAAAAGGGAATCCACATATTTTTTATGGAGGAAAAGAAGTTACAGGAATTGATGCGATCATTCCGCGAATTGGAACATCAGTTACATTTTATGGTGCAGCAGTTGTAAGGCAGTTCGAACAAATGAAGGTGTTTTCCTCTGTTGAATCACAAGCACTTGTTCGCTCTCGTGATAAACTTCGCAGTTTGCAACTACTTGCAAAAGCAGGACTTGGTATGCCCAAAACTGCATTTGCATCTATACCGAAAAACATAGAGAATGTATTGGAACAAGTTGGTGGCGCTCCTGTTGTTATAAAGTTATTAGAAGGTACTCAGGGAATTGGAGTGATCTTAGCCGAAACACATAAATCTGCAAAATCGGTAATCGAATCGTTTCTGGCTCTAAAGGCAAACATTCTTGTTCAGGAATTTATAAAAGAAGCAGGTGGTGCGGATATCAGAGCATTTATTGTAGATGGAAAAATTGTTGGAGCGATGAAACGTCAGGGATTACCGGGTGAATTCAGAAGTAATTTACACCGAGGTGGAAGTGCCAACGTTATTGAATTGACAAAAGAAGAAAGAGAAACAGCGATCAAAGCAGCGAAAAAATTAGGCTTGTCAATTGCAGGAGTAGATATGTTACAATCTTCGCGAGGACCATTAGTAATGGAAGTAAATTCTTCCCCGGGATTAGAAGGAATTGAAGGCGCAACAGGCGTTGATATTGCAGGAAAAATAATTGAATTTATTGAACGTAATGAATTTAATCATGAACCATAAAAAAATCTAACTGCTAAATACTAACCATTTTTAGAAAATAGTAATTAGAAAATAGATTTTCATAAATGACTTACCACAAAAAAAATATACGCATAAACGGAGTAGACATTGCTCCTGGATGCAACGACCAAGTGAGTTTAAATTGGTATCAACTGCCAACCAAGACTGTCATTGAGATACCTGTTTATGTATTTCGTTCTGAAAAACCTGGGCCAACACTTTTAATTCTTGCAGGAATGCATGGTGATGAAATTAATGGAATTGAAATTGTACGTAGATTAATTACAAGAGAGGATGTAAAGAAACCACTTTGCGGAAGCATCATTGCTATACCAATTATAAACATTATTTCTTTTTTATCCGGTTCACGTGAGCTACCCGACGGTAGAGATTTGAACCGCTGTTTTCCAGGAACAAAAAGCGGATCCTTAGGAAGTAGAATTGCCTATGACCTAATGAATGAGATTATTCCTCAAATTGATTTCGGCATCGATTTTCATACTGGTGGAGCAAAAATTAACAACTACCCTCAATTGCGTTGTGTGTTTAATAATAAAACAAATTTAGATTTAGGAAAAAAATTCTCGCCTGCACTAATCATAAATTCCCCTTTCCGTGATAGCACCTTGCGCAAAGAAGCGTCAAAAAAAGAAAAATCAATTCTTGTTTTTGAAGGCGGCGAATCGAAGCGTTTCGATTATTTATCGATAAACGAGGGAATGAATGGTTGTTTACGATTGATGAAACATTTGAAAATGGTTGACATTGATCTGCCAAACAATCCAACCGTATTTTTGAAAAAAACATCCTGGGTAAGAGCCAAATCATCCGGATTATTTCATACATCAAAAACAAATGGATCACATATTGATAAAGGCGAATTAATAGGAATGATTGTTGATCCTTATGGAGAGCATCAGGAAAAACTGTTAGCACCACAGGAAGGATATATTATTGGAATAAATAATCAACCTGTCGTAAATCAAGGAGACGCGTTGATGCATATCGGTATTGAGGAATAAAAAAACCATAAAAAAACGGGATAAAAAATTATCCCGATTTTTTTATTTGATTACACCTAATTCTTTCCCTATTTTTTCAAAGGCTGTTAACGCTTTATCTATGTGCTCTTTTTCATGAGCAGCAGAAAGCTGCACGCGGATTCGAGCTTGTCCTTTAGGAACAACCGGATAAAAGAATCCTGTAACATAAATACCCTCATCCAACAATTTTGCAGCAAACACTTGCGCTAATTTTGCATCGTATAACATAACAGGAACAATTGCCGAATCGCCATCTTTAATTTCTAAACCCACTTTTTTAATTCCTTGTTTAAAATAGTTTACGTTTGATTCTAACTTATCTCTCAAAGAAGTTGATTCGCTTAAAATATCCAACACCGCAATAGAAGCACCAACAATGTGAGGAGCTAATGAATTACTGAATAGGTAGGGACGGGAACGTTGGCGTAACATCTCTATAATTTCTTTTTTTGCGGAAGTAAATCCACCCATTGCCCCTCCCAATGCTTTTCCAAGAGTACCAGTAACAATGTCCACACGGTGCATTACATTTTTTAATTCAATAGTCCCTCTTCCTGTTTTACCAATAAAACCAGATGCATGACTTTCATCCACCATAACCATTGCATTGTATTTATCCGCCAAGTCGCAAATTTTATCTAAGGGAGCAACAAAACCATCCATAGAAAAAACACCATCAGTAACGATCAGTCTGAACCGTTGTTTTTGAGCAGCTTTCAATTGTTCTTCCAAATCAGACATGTCACAATTTTTGTAACGATAGCGTTGTGCTTTACACAAACGCACTCCATCAATAATGGAAGCATGATTTAATTCATCGGAGATAATTGCATCTTCCTCACCCAACAAAGGTTCAAATACCCCGCCATTGGCATCAAAGCATGCAGCATATAATATAGTATCTTCTTGTCCAACAAATTTTGAAAGCTTATGTTCTAACTCTTTGTGAATGTCTTGCGTTCCGCAAATAAAACGTACACTACTCATTCCGTAACCATGTCGGTCTAATGTATTGTGAGCTGCATCAATCACTTTGGGATGTGATGATAAGCCCAAATAATTATTTGCACAGAAAACAATTACCTCTTTTCCGTTTACTTTTACAACAGCTCCTTGAGCAGTTGTTATAACGCGTTCTCTCTTGAATAAACCTGAGTCGTCAATGTTTTTTAATTCTGTCTGAAGATGATCTTTAAAATTTCCGTACATATTGTTTGAGATGAAATATGAGTGTTGAGATGTGAAATAATTGTTAATTGTTTCGGAACAAAAGTATAGAAAATTTCCTTTAAATTGCGATAGAAAATTGATCGTTAAAAATATGAAAAAAATAATGCTTTTAGGATCCGGGGAACTGGGAAAAGAGTTTGTAATTGCGCTAAAGCGACTTGGTCAATATGTTATTGCCGTTGATTCCTATAATGATGCCCCGGCGCAACAAGTTGCCGATCAACGGGAAGTCATTAATATGTTAGATGGCGCTGAACTCGATCGGATTATTTCAAAGCACAAACCGGATATTGTTGTTCCTGAAATTGAAGCCATAAGAACAGAACGCTTTTATGATTATGAAAAGCAAGGGATACAAGTAGTGCCCAGTGCAAAAGCTGCAAATTATACAATGAACAGAAAAGCAATTCGGGATTTGGCCTCAAAAGAATTGGGATTAAAAACTGCTAAATATGAATACGCAACTAATTTAGAAGAGTTAGATGCCGCAGTAAAAATTGTTGGAATTCCTTGTGTTGTAAAACCACTAATGAGTTCGTCTGGAAAAGGACAAAGTGTTATTAAATCTGAAGCTGATATTCAGAAAGCATGGGAATATGCGCAAGCAGGAAAACGGGGAGATTACAGCGAAGTTATTGCCGAAGCTTTTGTGAAATTTAATTCTGAAATAACATTGTTGACGGTTACCCAGAAAAATGGACCCACCTTGTTTTGCCCACCAATTGGACACCGTCAGGAGCGAGGCGATTATCAAGAAAGCTGGCAGCCCGCAGCAATAAAGCCTGAGCACCTCAAGGAAGCACAGGAAATGGCAGCAAAAGTTACAGCAGCATTAACCGGGTCAGGAATTTGGGGGGTTGAATATTTTTTAGCTGATGACGGAGTTTATTTTTCAGAGTTATCACCTCGTCCGCACGATACAGGAATGGTTACGTTAGCAGGAACGCAAAACTTTTCGGAATTTGAATTACATGCACGTGCCGTTTTAGGTCTTCCAATTTCAGAAATTATCTTGGAACGTGTTGGAGCAAGTGCTGTTATCTTAGCAAATAAAGAAGGAGCGAATCCTACATATTCGGGTTTAGAAAAAGCATTGAATCATACTCAAAGTGATATACGTATTTTCGGAAAACCAATTACTCGACCATACAGAAGAATGGCTGTTGCATTAACCTATGATAATGTTGGAAGCGATGTGAATTTTGTGAAAGAGCGGGCGATTGCAATTGCGAAAGAAGTCGTTGTTCATTCTAATTAATTCAAGAATTCATCTTGGAGTCAGTAGTAACTATTCGCAATTAGGATCATCTATTCGAATAAAAACATTCAAATAAAAAAAGATCGAAATGGTATATCAATTAAAACGAGAACAAAAGCAGGAGGTTAAATAAATTGCCTACTCCAATCGATATAAAAGAATTTTTAAAGCTATCGGAAACGAATCCGATTATTGATGTGCGCACTCCTGCTGAATTTATGCAGGGGCATATCGTGAATGCAAAAAACCTTGCCCTATTTACAAATGAAGCGCGTGTAATTATTGGAACAATCTATAAAAAGGAAGGAAAACAACAAGCCGTTCTTAAAGGATTGGAACTTGTGGGTCCGAAAATTCACGAATATGTAAGAGAAGCAATCGGCTTAAATAAGTCGGGAATATTTTTAGTTCACTGCTGGCGTGGTGGCATGCGAAGCGCTAGCATGGCTTGGTTTCTGGAAATATATGGGTTTAAATGCTACACATTAAAAGGAGGATATAAAAGTTATCGAACGTTTGTACTTGAAAGCTTTTCCAACAAAAAAAATATCGTTATTCTTGGTGGAAAAACCGGTACAGGTAAAACCATCGTACTTCAGGAACTTTTCAAACAGGATGAGCAAATTATCGATCTCGAAAAGATTGCGAATCACAAAGGTTCCTCCTTCGGGTCTCTTGGAGAAGCCGAGCAGTTATCACAAGAACAATTTGAAAACACACTCTCCTACTCTCTTTCTAAAATTGATTCGGAAAGAAAATGTTGGATTGAAAATGAAAGCAGAAGAATTGGTAAAAACATGATTCCCATAGGACTTTGGGAACAAATGAGAAGTGCATGTGTTTTTTCAATTGAACTGCCAATGACGGAAAGAATTAATTATCTGGTAAGTGAATACGGAAAGTTTACTACTGAAGAATTAATTGCTTCAACAGTACGAATCGGAAAACGATTAGGTGGTCAACATGTAAAACGGGCAATTGAAGCTTTAATAGCGGGAGATCATAAAACGGCTTTTGAAATTTGTCTGGTTTATTATGACAAAACCTATGCGTATGGTGAAAAAATTAGGGACCAGGAAAAGATAAGACATTATGATTTTGAAACATTAGATGCTGTTGAAATAACAAATGTGTTAAAAAAACATTCGAACTAAATAACAAAGAAATTATATTCGTTAAAAACTACTTCATTCTTGGTAGCTTTGAAAAATATCACAAACAAATGTTTGAAAAAAAGTATCATGGAAGAAATTAAATTAACACAATTTTCTCACGGAGCAGGATGTGGGTGTAAAATTGCACCACATGTTTTAGAAGAAATACTCAAGTCAAATTTTGTTGCTCCTTTAAACACAAAATTAATTGTTGGCAACAATACAAAAGATGATGCAGCAGTATATGATATAGGAAACAATCAGGCTTTGATCAGCACCACCGATTTTTTTATGCCGATTGTTGATGATGCTACCGACTTTGGTAAAATAGCTTCTGCGAATGCGATCAGTGATGTGTATGCAATGGGGGGAAAGCCTTTACTAGCTGTTGCCATTTTAGGTTGGCCAATAAACAAACTCCCCATTGAACTTGCACAAAAAGTGATTGACGGAGCAAGAATGATGTGCGCTGAAGCTGGAATTCCATTAGCCGGAGGGCATAGTATTGATAGTCCAGAACCTATATTCGGCTTAGCCGTTACAGGAATGATCGACCTAAAAAATTTAAAACAAAACAATACCGCTAAAGAGGGGGATTTGGTTTACCTGACAAAGAAGATCGGGGTAGGAATTTTAACGACTGCAGAAAAAAAAGGATTATTAAAAGATGAGCATATAGGCGTTGCAGCAAAGCAAATGATGCGCTTAAATAAATTAGGAGAAAAATTGGGCCCATTGAATTATATAAATGCCATGACTGATGTTACTGGATTCGGACTGTTGGGTCATTTAATTGAACTTGCTGAAGGAGCCAACCTCAGTGCTGAAATAAATTTTGCAAATGTTCCTTTAATTGAAGGGCTTGGTTTTTATACCTCACAAATGTGCGTTCCCGATAATAGCTTTAGAAATTGGAGCAGTTACGAACCGAAAGTTTCCGGAATCACCGGAGATTCTTTATTAACCTTATGTGATCCTCAAACGAATGGAGGCTTACTCATCACGATTGATCCTAATTATCAAACTGAATTTGAAGCGTTACTGATTGAAGAAGGATTTGAAGATTTTGCAAAACATATTGCTGTCATGAAAACCAAAGTAGAAAAAGCAATTACTATAATTTAAGTTGAACTTACATTCTTAAATATCGGCAATTAATTTATCGCGTGATTTAATTTAAAAACGATGATGGTCTCATCCTGTTTACGATTTCAGTAAACTGCTCTATCGTTTCTTTTATTTCTGTTTCTGTAGTGTTCTTTCCAAGACTAAACCGGATAGAGGAATAAGCATCATCATCGCTTAAACCCATTGCTTTTAAAACATGAGAAGGCATAGCAATGGCTGATGTGCAGGCAGAACCAAGAGCAACAGCGATGTTGGGAATAGTTGAAATAAGTGTTTCTGAACGTATTCCTTGAAAACAAATATTGGCTGTTGTAAACAATCTATTTTTAGTGCTTCCGTTAATAAACACATCCGGTAGTTCACATAAATGTTGCTCGAGCAAGGTTCTCAGTCTGGATATTTTTACAGCGTTATCCCACATTTCCTGTTTTGCTATTTCACAGGACTTTCCCAAACCTACAATCCCAGTTACATTCAACGTCCCAGATCGCAAACCCCGCTCATGGCCACCGCCATCGATTTGTGCATACAAGCTTACACGAGGATTTTTCCTACGGACAAAAAGTGCACCTACACCTTTGGGACCATAAAACTTGTGTGCACTCAAACACATAATATCTATATGTTCTTGCTGAACATCAATATTAATTTTTCCAATTGCTTGCGTGGCGTCACAAAAAAAAATAGTATTATTTGCATGCACTAACGCTGCAATTTCAGAAATGGGTTGCAACACACCTGTTTCGTTATTGGCATACATAATTGCAACAAGTATTGTTTGCGCACTCAATGCTTTTTTTAATCCGTCCAAATCAATTATTCCTTCTCGGTCAACATCCAAATACGTTATTTCAGCACCCCTTTTTTCGAGTGCAGTGCATGTATCCAATACCGCTTTGTGTTCGGTTTTAGATGTAATGATGTGTTTCCCTTTTATCTGATAATTATCCCAGACACCTTTTAGCGCAAGATTAATTGCTTCGGTAGCACCTGAAGTAAAAATAATTTCCTGATCCAGACAATTAATTAGATCCGCAACATGCTGCCGAGCTGTATTAACAGCATCAGCAGCAATCCATCCAAATGAATGTGTTCTGCTAGATGCATTTCCGAATTTTTCAGAAAAATAAGGTAACATCACATCCAAAACTCTTTTGTCGACTGGAGTTGTAGCATTATGATCTAAATATATAGGAGTTTTCACATTTCAAAAGTAAGAAATTGTAAACGGATTCTGGTTTTTTTAAAATAAAGAAGCCAAGGTCTCTAGAAGCGAAAAACGCTTCGCCTTAAAACACTATATTTCCGTACAAAGAACTCGTTATTTAGAATTATTCTTAACTTTACATTCCGATTATAGACTACTTTAAAAAATACATTTGTTTTGAATTTTGATATTAATAAAATACGTGCCGACTTTCCGATACTTTCACGCAAGGTAAACGGTAAGCCACTGATTTATTTAGACAATGGAGCAACTACTCAAAAACCCAAAGTGGTGATTGATGCAATTGAAGACTACTATACAAATCAAAACGCAAATATTCATCGTGGCGTTCATACGCTAAGCCAGGAAATTACTGTAGCTTATGAAAATGCACGTGCTACCGTTCAAAAACATTTAAATGCAGAGCATCCGCATGAAATAATTTTCACAAAAGGAACAAGCGATTCAATTAACTTGGTGGCGAGCAGCTTTGGAAAAAAATATATTTCTGAAGGAGATGAAATCATCATCTCTGCAATGGAACACCACTCCAATATTTTACCATGGCAACAAGTATGCGAAGAAAAAGGTGCAATCCTTAAAGTAATTCCAATCAATGAACAAGGCGAACTAATTTTATCAGAATACAAACGTTTACTGACAGTAAAAACAAAGATTGTAGCAATCACGCACATCTCAAACACGTTGGGCACAATTAACCCGATTGAAGAAATAATAGCATTGGCCCACGTAAAAAACATTCCCGTTTTAATAGATGGTGCGCAAGCTGTCCCTCACACGAGTGTAGATGTTCAATTATTGAGTGCTGATTTTTATGTTTTCAGCGGACATAAATTATTCGGGCCAACTGGTGTTGGTATTTTATACGGAAAAGAAAAATGGTTGAATGAATTACCCCCTTATCAAGTTGGCGGTGGAGTGATAAAAACAGTAACGTTTGAAAAAACAGAATATGCAGATCTCCCGTTAAAATTTGAAGCAGGAACACCAAACATTGAAGGAGCAATAGGGCTTGCAGTAGCAATCGATTATATTAATAAAATCGAATTAAATAAAATTGCTACCTACGAACATAACCTTTTGGTTTATGCAACTGAAGCTTTGCAAAAAATAGAAGGCGTAAAAATTATTGGCACAGCAAAAAATAAAGCGAGTGTTATTTCTTTCGTTATAGAAGGATTACATCCTTTTGATATAGGAACCATTTTGGATCAACTTGGAATTGCAGTCCGCACCGGACACCATTGCACTCAACCACTCATGCAATTTTATGGTTTGCAAGGAACGGTTCGTGCTTCTTTCGCTTTTTATAATACACAAGTTGAGATTGATGTGTTTATAAATGGAATAGAACGTGCCATTAAAATGTTGCGTTAGTTGAAGGTTGAATATAAAATTTATTGAATTGAAAATGAGTATTGAAGAAACAGAACAAGAAATTATTGATGAATTCGAACTATTTGATGATTGGATGCAGCGATACGAACACTTAATAGATCTTGGGAAATCGATGCCCTTGATAAAAGATCTGTATAAAACAGAAGATAAATTGATTAAAGGCTGTCAAAGCAGTGTTTGGATGCATTCTGAACTAAAAGATGGCAATGTTTTTTTTACTGCAGACAGTGACGCAATCATAACAAAAGGAATGGTAGCGCTTATGATACGTGTTCTTTCAGGGCATACACCCGAAGAAATCATGCATTCCAAATTAAATTTTATTGAGACAATAGGATTAACAAAACACCTCTCACCAACCAGAAGCAATGGATTGTTGAGTATGATCAAACAAATGAAACTTGATGCGATAGCATATCGTTCAACATTTGAAAATTAACAAGTAGAATACTTGTTGCTGAATTAAATATTATACTAAAAAATAGTTGCAAGTTTAACTTAAAAAAAATCTTCGACACTAAATTTTTAAAAATGCCCGCAATAATAAACACATACAACACAGAATTAACGCAGCGCGTAATCGATACCATTAAAACATGTTACGACCCAGAGATTCCTGTTGATATTTGGGAGCTTGGACTGATCTATGAGATCAACATTGATGAAGAAAATAATCTTTTAGTAAAGATGACACTCACGTCTCCCTCTTGCCCTGTTGCTGAAACATTGCCTCCGGAAGTTGAAGACAAGCTGCGTGAAGTAGAAGGAATACGATCAGCAAAAATTGAACTCACGTTTGAACCTTCCTGGGAAAAAGAAATGATGAGTGAAGTGGCTCAACTAGAATTAGGTTT
>CANIFU010000041.1 GCA_947466965.1 Bacteroidota bacterium | reverse complement strand
CACCAATTGCAACGCAAACTATTTTACTAAACACAACAATTGGTTTTAGCACTGCAATGTTTGCTTCAGCGCAAACTGTTACAGGAAATTATGCGGTTGCAATTAAAAATACCACTGCAACAGATACAATTGCTATTGTAACAAACAATGCGACAGTAGCAACGTATACTGAAACCTTGTCTCATGTCAATGTTCCTGCATTTGGAGGTTGGTATGAAGTATCAGCACTTGCAACACCAGATGCTCCAGAACCGATTATTGCACCAGTTATCAGCTACCCAATTAATACAAACTATACCATGTCGCCTTCCGCAACTACGATGTGTTTGGGTACAGCATTAACATTTACAAATACAACAACTCCAGCAGCAATCTTAAACAACCGTATGTATAATTATGGAGCTTACAATGCTTTTTGGAATACAGTTCCAGATTCAATTTATGCTTGGGATATGGGTGATGGATCTCCGCTTCAATGGAGTACAAATGCTGCATATACCTACCCTGCTTCAGGTATAGATACTGTTACTTTGTATACTATAGGTGGTTTGTTTACAAGCTGTTTGGATACAAAAGAAACCTTTTTAAGCATCACTCCTAATGCGGTTGCTTCTTTTACAGAAAATAGTACAGCGTCTCCATTAATTGCATTTACTAGTACTTCAACAGATGCAGTAACCTATGCTTGGGATTTTGGTGATGGCTCTCCAGTTGATAACACGGCTAACCCTTCTCATACTTTTTCACCAGGTACCTGGACTGTTACTTTAACAGTTACTTCTGCTGGTGGATGTAATACAAGTACTTCAACGACAGTGGTAACGGTTATTTCTACAGGCATAGCAAATGCAACTATGGGTGTATTCAATGTTTATCCAAATCCTTCTAATTCGGGATTGTTTACACTTGATATGTTCGCTGTAACTAAAGCAAACATTGAAGTTTACAATATGATTGGAGAATTGGTTTATTCAACTGCAGTAGCGAGTTCAACTACTTCCCTTGATTTATCAGGACTTGGAGCAGGTGTTTACACAATGAAAGTAATTTCAGAAGATAATAACATTGTAAAACAAATCGTTATTACTAAATAACAAATTTGAGTTTATCCTATTTAAGAGCCTCTCCGATACTTCGGAGGGGCTTTTTTGCTTTTTAACGCTTTTATTTCGTAATATTGCAAGTAAATTAAAATTTTTATCATGGGTAAAGTTGCATTAATAACAGGAGTTACAGGTCAGGATGGCGCTTATTTAGCAGAATTGTTGCTGAGCAAGGGTTATATCGTTCACGGAATCAAACGCAGAAGCTCAATGTTCAACACCGGTCGTATCGATCATTTGTATAAAGATCAGCATGAGAAAAAGCTGGATTTTATTTTACATTATGGCGACTTAACCGATTCTACAAATCTTATCAGAATCATACAGGAAACACAGCCGGATGAAATATACAATCTTGCTGCACAATCACATGTAAAAGTTTCGTTTGATTCCCCCGAATATACAGCAAATGCAGATGCAATCGGCACGCTGCGTATTCTTGAAGCAATCCGCATCTTAAAATTAGAAAAGAAAACACGTTTTTATCAGGCTTCTACATCCGAGATGTATGGCTATGTTCAAGAGATTCCTCAAAAAGAAACAACTCCTTTTTATCCTCGTTCACCCTATGGTGTTGCGAAAGTATACGGCTTCTGGATCACTAAAAATTACCGTGAAGCATACGGAATGTATACCTGTAATGGTATTTTATTTAATCATGAAAGTCCTTTGCGTGGAGAAACATTTGTTACCCGTAAAATCACCCGTGCAGTTGCAAAAATTCACTTGAAGATGCAGGAGAAATTGTTTCTTGGAAACCTAGATGCAGAGCGCGATTGGGGACATGCAAAAGATTATGTTGAAGGTATGTGGATGATGATGCAGCAGGAAGAAGGAGACGATTTTGTTCTGGCAACTGGTGTTAAGATCACTGTTCGTAAATTTGTTGAATTGGCTTTCGCTGAACTTGGAATGAAGATCAGATGGGAAGGAAAAGGCGTCGAAGAAAAAGGTATCGATGCAGCTACCGGTAAGGTTATTGTAGAAGTGGATCCGCGCTATTTTCGACCTACTGAGGTTGAATTATTAATTGGTGATGCCACAAAAGCGAAAACGAAATTAGGCTGGGAGCCGAAATATACCCTTGAGCAATTGGTAAGTGAAATGGTAGCGAGTGATTTAAGATTGTTCCAAAGAGATAAATATTTATTGGATGGCGGACATGATGTGATGAACTTTCACGAATAAGAATATGAACATAAACGATAAAATATATGTTGCTGGACACCGCGGTATGGTTGGTTCTGCCATCGTCAGAAGATTACAAAAAGACGGCTTTATAAATATCATAACCCGTACTTCAAAGGAATTAGACCTAAGAAATCAGCAAGCTGTTGCTGATTTTTTTGTAACCGAAAAGCCTGATTATGTTATTTTAGCTGCCGCTAAAGTAGGTGGTATTGTTGCAAACAACACCTACCGTGCTAATTTTATTTATGAAAACATACTGATTCAAAGTAATGTGATTCATCATTCCTATTTGAATGGAGTAAAAAAATTAATGTTCCTTGGTTCATCTTGTATCTATCCTAAAATGGCTCCACAGCCATTGAAGGAAGAGTATTTGCTTACCGGTTTGCTGGAGGAAACCAATGAACCTTATGCCATCGCAAAAATTGCAGGTATCAAAATGTGCGATGCTTATCGCAGCCAATACGGATGCAATTTCATTTCTGTTATGCCAACAAATTTATATGGCCCGAACGATAATTATGACCTGAAAAATTCTCATGTCTTGCCCGCTTTGATTAGAAAGTTTCATACCGCAAAGAAAGAAAATGCTTCAAACGTTGAAATTTGGGGAACGGGTTCACCCATGCGTGAGTTTCTTCATGCGGATGATCTTGCAGATGCTTGTTTCTTCTTGATGCAAAATTACAATGAAGCTGGATTGGTTAACATTGGAGTTGGAGAAGATATCACGATTAAAGAGTTGGCGCTACTCGTTAAAAAGATTGTTGGGTTTGAGGGAGAATTGAAATTTGATGCTAGCAAACCCGATGGAACACCCCGTAAATTAATGGATGTTAGTAAAATTCACGCTTTCGGTTGGAAACACAATATCAATTTAGAAGAAGGAATTGCCAGTGTATATGCTGAGGTTAAAGATAAATTATAGCTTACTTTACCTAAGAGAAACAACTGACGGAATCTCTCTTTCATTGAAGAATACTTGACTAATGCTTTCGGCCAAATGCTATGAAAAATATTGTCTATATATTATTTCTTCTACCTTCCTCGTTGTTTGCTCAGCAGAACTTGCCCTTGAACAGAGAGGCATCATTGTCTCACGAGAAAGCTATTTCATTTATTACCCTTGTAAAGGACTCTTCTTCAAAAGATACTAATATATTTGAAAAAGAAAATGTTACGTCTTTATCTTCTTTTAAACCATATATCGTTCCCATAACCTATCAGAAAAAAAACAAGAATACATCGTTGATCTGCCGAAAATTGAACCGCGAAAGCCTTATAATTGTTAACGATACATCCGATAGATTTCATCTTACTATCGACCCACTTTTTAATCTTGAATTTGGAAAGGACCTGGCTGATACCAGTGGTGAAAAGCTGTATAAGAATACACGTGGTTTTTTAGTGCGTGGAAGTATCGGAGAAAAATTTGCTTTCGAATCTTCTTTTTATGAAAATCAGGCGACCTATTCCCAATACATTGATGACTATATTGGAACTACCGATGAACTTTTTCCTCAAACAGCTAATTACAGTTATGCGGTGGTGCCCGGACAAGGCCGTTCAAAAGATTTTAAAAAAAACGGATACGATTATGCAATGGCTTCCGGTTCTATTTCTTATTCGCCTATTAAAATGTTCAATATTCAGATCGGACATGGTAAACATTTTGTTGGTGACGGTTATCGTTCGCTCTTGCTGTCCGATAATTCCTTCAACTATCCTTTTGCCCGATTAACAACAACGTATAAAAATATTCAGTATACCAATTTGTATACATCCTTCATGAACCTTACAAACGGAGGTGTAAAAACGCCTCCTTATGTTGAACGTTTGTTTCAGAAAAAAACAGGAAGTTTCCAATTCCTAAGTATAAATCTATTTCATCGTTTACAAATAGGATTATTTCAGGGAATGATCTGGGAGGCCGCAGATACGAATAATCTTCAGCATACCAACTTTAATACGTTCAATCCTGTGATTGGAATAAATGCTTTATCTTATGGTTTACACAATAAAAATAATGTGTTGTTGGGCGCAACATTAAAATTTAAAATAACAAATTCAATTTCTTTATACGGTCAATACATGTTGGATGATGTTTATTCTTCTAAAGGGAAAGGTGATATTCGAAAAAAATATGGATATCAATTGGGTTTTAAATATTTTGATATCTTCAGGATTAAAAATCTCCACATGCAAGCGGAGTATAATCGTGTTCGTCCCTTTGCTTATGCTGCCGAAAATGCATATCAGAGTTATACCCATTATAACCAAGCTCTTGCACATCCATTAGGTGCAAATTTCTATGAAATGCTGGGATTCATAAATTATCGCTTGAACGATTTTTTTCTGCAGCTGAAAGCAAATTATGCTGTAAAAGGTAACGATAGCCTTAATAATAATTTCGGAGGTAATGTTTTTAAGTCTGATAATTTATTTCCAATTTCTCAGGAACTGGACAATATTTCTATTACTCAGGGGATGAAAACAACAATCATCTGCCAGGATTTTCAAATTGGCTATTTGGTTAATCCGGTTACAAATTTCAACATCGTTCTTGGCTTTACAAACCGAATCGAGAAAACCGAACAAATTACAAAAAATACACAATTCGTATATTTCGGAATTAAAACATCGATCGCAAATTTTTATTATGATTTTTAATTGATAATTTAAACTAATAATTACCTTTCGGTAATATTCGGTAGAACATAAAACAAATGGAATTTTTAATACTCGTTTTTATAACATCTTTTTTTGTTGTGCTTTTATCTACACCTTCATTAATAAAGGTGGCAATACTCAAGCGCTTGTTTGATGCTCCGGGAGATACTCGTAAGTTGCACACACAGATGATTCCTACAATAGGTGGGATTATCATTTTTGCCGGAACCTTGTTTGCTTATTCTTTGTGGTTTCCCGATAAACAAATCCATGATCTGCCTGAACTTTCCAAGAGTATCAGCGATTATAAATTTATAGTTTCTACTTTACTGGTCATGTTTTTTGTTGGTGTGAAAGATGATATTATAGGAACCGCTCCTGTAAAAAAACTGGTTGCGCATGTGTTGGTTGGTATGGTGCTGGTTCTTATGGCTGATATTCGTATTGTAAATATGCATGGATTATTCGGCATTGATGTGTTGCCTTTGTGGACAAGTGTATTCTTGTCGTTATTTACTTATATCGTTGTAGTCAATGCATTTAATCTAATCGATGGTGTTGATGGACTAGCAGGTGGAGTAGGATTTATTGCTTCTACAGCATTTGGGTGTTGGTTCGCCCTTGCCGGTGATCCTGCAATGGCTTGCCTTGCTTTTGCTTTATCAGGCTCCTTGCTTGGCTTTTTGTTTTTCAATTTTTCTCCTGCAAAAATATTTATGGGCGATTCGGGCTCTCTTACCATTGGATTAATCATTTGTATTCTTGCTATAAAATTGATCGGATATGATGTGAGTGCTATCGAAAATAGATTTATCTTAAATGTTTCGAAGCCAATCTTTGCTATGTCGGTTTTAGTATATCCATTGGTTGATACCTTACGAATTTTTATTTACAGGGCTGTTAGAGGGGTGTCTCCTTTTTCTGCCGATAGAAATCATTTGCACCATCGCTTGATTGATATCGGGTTGAGTCACAAGGGTACTGTTGCTACTGTTTATTTATTCAATATTTTAATTGTTGGACTGACGCTTGCTCTAACATTTTTAAATAGCTCACCAAATTTGATACTCATAATTGTAGCCGGTGTAGCGCTTATTTTTGCTCAAATTCCTTTTTTTATTGCAAAAAAGAAAAACCGTACAGCGAAAGATAATGGGTAAAAAAAATCAACTCCTTTTTCTACTTTCTTCATTCTTGTTGATTCACAGTCTTGCTTTTTCACAACAATGGAATTACACACTTAACCGTGATTTTTTATGGGGCGTTGATAATTATTTTAATAATAAGAATGAGCACACTCAAACATTCGTTAAGCCATTCCGCCTTCATGATATCAAACAAATAAAAGATTCCACTGCCGTTTTTCCACGACTATTGGCCGGGACAAAAGCTGAGGAAAAAGATAAAAAAGCGAAAGGACAAATTGAAGTATACCCTTTATTGACGGCAGTAACAGGTTTTGATCTTTCTTCTGATCCATACCTAACAACAGATTTGGCTATTGGTGGGAACCTAATGATATTCTGGAAAGATAAATTTGCGCTCAATTTCAAAGCGATGGGAGGGAAGGGCGTTTACAATTCGGCTGTGGATTCCATTATTCGCCATAGCCGTGTTATTCCAGGAATTGGATATGCATACATTTCTAAATACGATTCCCTACATCCACAATATGCGTATCAGTATTTTTCAGGGTATGTTTCATATTCTCCCAATAAAATTTTCAATTTTCAATTGGGACAGGATAAGCACTTTTGGGGGGATGGTTATCGCTCCCTCTTTTTATCGGATGTTGCTGCACCATATCCTTTCTTAAAAATCACTACAAACGTTTGGAAACTTACGTATGTAAATTTATTTACGATCATGAAAGATGCAAGCAATCCATCTGGATTCAAAAAAGACTGGCTCGATAAATATGCAACGTTTCATTATTTAGGTTGGAATATGACAAACCGAATTAACATAGGTTTGTTCGAATCAATTGTGTGGCAAGGATCTGATAGTACTCGCCATCGTGGCTATGATGTAAATTATTTAAATCCGATTATGTTCTTCCGCCCAACTGAATATTCGCTGGGTTCCAGTGATAATGCTTTTGTCGGATTCAGCATTAAAATAAAATTATTTAAACAGCAGCAGTTATACGGACAATTATTGCTGGATGAATTTTTATTAAAAGAAGTGATAGCACAAAATGGTTGGTGGGCAAATAAACAAGCATTTCAGCTTGGACTGAAAAGCTTTGACCTTTTTAAAATCAAGAAATTAAATTTTCAGACGGAGTTTAATTATGTTCGACCCTTCACCTATGCTCATGGAAGTGTGCAACAAAATTATGCGCATATGAATCAACCCCTGGCGCATCCTCTTGGTGCTAATTTTATGGAACTCACAAGCTTTTTAAACTTTTCTAAGAAGCGTTTTTTTATTGAAGGAAAATTTACCTATGCAATTTATGGAGCAGATAGTGCAAGCAGCGATTTTGGAAAAAATATTTTTGAATCCTATACAAACAGGGCAAATGATTATGGAAATTATACCACTCAAGGAGTTCAGACAAATTTAATTACGGCCTCTTTGCGCGCAGCGTATATATTGGATACACGCATGAATCTTAAAATTGAATTGGGTTTAGCAGATAGATTTGAACAAACAAAAAAATCGAGCAAACAATTTCCTTTTGTTTTTATTGGTATCAAAACCGACCTCTGTAATTTATACGATGATTTTTAAACACTTTTGGAACAGTTGTGTTTTATACACCTTCGTTTTTTATAACTCCTTTAGCTCATTCATCATTTCAGAAAAATTCAGATATAAAAAATTATCGAACTACGCATAACCTTTAAAAAGAAATAAAAACCTAGATTTTTGGAAACAATAATCTCCCTAATTCATTTCATCCCCAATAATTTAGAAATAGTCTAAATTCTTACTTTTATCTTCTCCATTCCCATAATAATTGGTAAAATTGCATAGCTTTTTAAAAAAGCATTTCAATTTGCAAACCGAAAACATACATACCATCGAAAAAACAGTTGCTCAACCGAGTAAGTTGCGCGATTATGCGATGCTGATGAAGTTTCGATTGGCTTCATTGGTGGTGTTTTCAGCGGCAATCGGATATGTTGTAGTTGCAAAAGAAATCAATTGGGCCCACATGGGCTGGTTGGTATTGGGTGGTTTTTTAGTGACAGGTTCATCCAACGCATTTAATCAGATATTAGAACGCGATCTAGATAAATTGATGACAAGAACACAAAATCGTCCTTTGCCCCAAGAAAGAATGGGCGTAAATGAAGCATTTGTCCTTGCATTAATAACCGGAATAACAGGAATCGCTATCCTTTGGATTTGTATGAACCCATTGAGCGGAATCTTGGGTATACTCGCCCTATTACTTTATACTGTTGTTTATACCCCCTTGAAACGGATTACCCCTTTTGCTGTATTTGTTGGCGCATTTCCTGGTGCAATCCCCCCATTATTAGGCTGTGTTGCTGCTACCGAAGGATTTGGTTCCGTTCCTTTGATTGGCTGGATCATGTTTACCGGGCAATTTATGTGGCAATTCCCACACTTTTGGGCAATCGCCTGGGTGCTGGACGAAGATTATAGAAAAGCAGGCTTTAGAATGCTTCCTTCAGCAGGTGGACGAGATAAAAGTAGTGCTTTTCAAGTTGTAGTGTATACCTTATTTTTGTATCCAATCAGTTTGATGCCCGTTATGTTTCATTTTTCCGGAATGGTTTCTTCGGTCATTATTTCTTTTTGTAGCATTTATTTTTTATATCAAGCATATATTTTATACAAGGACTGTTCAGTGGAAGCGGCTCGTAAGCTTATGTTCGGATCCTTCTTTTATTTACCAGCAATTCAATTAGCAGTACTTTATGGATAATACAATAAGAATGGAAGAAGAGCTACTATCCCCAGCGGAAGAAAAGCGTCAGATACGCGAAAAGGTTGCCAAACCAATGCTTTGGGTTGCTATGGGAAGTATGGTGATGATTTTTGGATCATTGACCAGTGCTTACGTTGTAAGAATGGGTAAGGGCGATTGGCTCACATTTGAATTACCACAACTTTTTTATATAAGTACTGCTGCTATTTTAATTAGCAGTGTTACTATGAATTGGGTTTTAGCGGCCGCAAAAAAGAACGATTATAAAGGGATGAAAATAGCCTCCTTCATTACCTTGATGCTCGGAATTGCATTTGTATTGTTTCAGTTTCAAGCCTGGAGTGCATTGGTAGATCAAAAGGTGTTTTTTGCTGGGAAGTACAGTAATGCTTCTGGCTCCTTTTTATACGCTTTAACAGGGCTGCATTTGCTCCATTTAGCTGGTGGTATTATAGCATTAATAGTGGTTTGGATAAAAACACTCGGACAAAAATATAACGCAGAAAATTTGCTGGGAATAAAGCTTTGTGCCATTTTTTGGCACTTTTTAGACGTCCTGTGGATATATTTGTTTTTATTTTTATTATTTGTGCGTTGAAAATTAAAGGATTATTTTGCATATTAGCACCCGAAATAAGTTTTAAACCTTTCTTGCCTATGGCAGGATTAATAATTTGTCAAAAAGTATGTCAAGTCACGCAGTAACAGAAACAGAATCAGGTTCAGCCTGGAGTGGTGGTAAATCCCCATTTGGCGTTAGTTACGGAAAAATGTTTATGTGGTTTTTCCTTGTATCCGATGCATTAACATTCTCCGGATTATTATGTGCATATGGTTTTATGCGCCATAAACACCCCGAAGTTTGGCCTAATCCAGGCGATGTATTTACTCACTTTCCTTTTTACGAAGGACATATTCCTTTGGCATATGTGGGTTTAATGACTTTGATTCTCATTATGTCTTCTGTGACAATGGTGTTGGCGGTTGAAGCGGGACATCGGAACGATAGAAAAAAAGTTACCTTCTGGTTGTTCCTCACTATTATTGGTGGCGCAATGTTCGTTGGTTCTCAGGCTTGGGAGTGGTACCACTTCATTGTAGGAACAGATCATGGTGCTGTTCGTAATTTCATAAGAGATGGTGAATGGGTTACCGATACATTCTATGGTGCCAATATGCAAACCAACGAGTATGGATTGCCCGTTTTTGCAAATTTCTTCTTTTTTATTACAGGATTCCACGGATTCCACGTATTCAGTGGTGTAATCATTAATATCGTAATTTTTATCAATGTATTGGCTGGCACGTATGAAAAACGCGGTCATTATGAAATGATTGAAAAAACAGGTTTGTACTGGCACTTTGTGGATTTAGTATGGGTATTCGTTTTTACCTTCTTCTATTTATTGTAACATATTTTGTATGCACACAGGGTGAATTACGCTGTGTATAAAAAAGGGTTTAGAATTTAAAAAAGAGTTTAGAATTTTAAAATTATATATTATGTCAGAATTTCATGATGATTATCCACAGTATGAGTTAATGGCTCATCACAGCGAAGAAGAAGGTAAGAAAAAACGTAGAAAACTTTGGAATGTATTCTGGATTATGCTTGGAGTTACAATCGTAGAGTTGATCATTGGTTTTCAAGCATCATCTTGGGGTTTGTTAAACGACGACAGAACATCAGGTGTTCTTCTAAAATTTATTTTTATTGGTTTAACAATCGGTAAAGCGTTTTTTATTGTATTTAGTTTCATGCATTTAGGTGATGAGAAAAAAGCAATGAAATGGACTATTCTTGCACCTTATACAGTATTCATTCTTTATTTGGTTTGGATCTCTGTAACAGAAGCAAATTACTGCAGAATCCATAAACACGAAATGGACAATGTTGTTGTTCAACAGAAAATTCATTTAAATGAAGCTGCAAAAAGCGGACATCATGATGCAGCAGGACACGGTGAAGCGAAAGATGCTTCCCACGAGTCGCACGAAGAGTCTTCTAAACCAGCTGAAGGAGAACATCACTAAGCTTTTTTATGAATAATATTTAATGGTCCCGCAAAAACATTGCGTGACCTTTTTTGTTTGTACTTTTGTAAGAGAATAGCAGATCACAAATACAGTATTTCAAGCATGAAACAGAAATTAATTATATTGCTTTTTCTTTTATCTTTTCCCTCCGCACTCTATGTTTTTCTTTCGGTTGGTAAAACAAATTTCATACATTTATCATATATAGGCGAACGCGAAGTGGCCCCCAATGGAAAAGATACAATTTACCATAGCGTTGCACCCTTTCGTTTTACAAATCAAGATGGTAAAATTCTTACGGATAAAGATTATGAAGGTAAAATTTATATAGTTGATTATTTTTTTACAACCTGCAAAACAATTTGTCCGAAAATGACAACTGAGCTTATTCGTATTCAAGATAAGTTTGCCTATACCAAAGGGCTCATTCAAATCCTTTCACATACTGTTGATCCAGAAAATGATTCGGTGCCAGTTCTTAAATCATATGCCGATATGGTGCATGCAAAAACAGAAACTTGGAATTTTGTTACTGGTGATAAGAAGCAACTGTATGATATGGCACGTAACAGTTATCTTTTGAATGCAATGGAGGGCGATGGTGGACCAGATGATTTTATTCACAGCGAACTTTTTGTTCTTGTAGATAAAGAGAAACACATCAGAGGCATTTATGATGGTACAAATATTAAAGCCGTAAATAATTTAATTGACGACATTAAAGTACTTATCGCAGAATATATGATTAAAGAAAAGAAAAATAACAATGTGAGCAGTGCTGCTGAATAAATTTAAATAGAATATGAAAGATAAATTGGTTTTTAGAATTGTAATGGGAATCTCCATTTTTGTGCTTGTTGCAGTAGTGATATTGAATAAAAAAATACTGCCTGTCCCCGAAGTAATTCCCGATTTTGTTTATAAACTTCCAAAGTTGAATGCATTCATAAATGGTACGTGTACGCTGTTGTTGCTATTGTCCTTGTATATGATCAAGCAGAAAAATATCGCAGTGCATAAAAAACTGAACATTATTGCTTTTGTTTTATCATCCCTTTTTTTAGTATCCTACATTACCTACCATTGGATGGCGCAGGAAACAGCCTATCCGATTGATGGTCCGGCACGTACAACTTATTTAATGATCCTGATCAGTCATATTATATTAGCAGCAGTTGTATTACCCCTGATACTTTTATCGTTTTATTATGGTTTAAAAATTCAGCAACCGGGTGGAGCATCCTACATTGCCAAGCACAGAAAAATAACCCGTTGGAGCTACCCAATCTGGTTGTATGTTACCATTACAGGCGTTGTTGTATATGTAATGATTTCTCCTTTTTACACCCATTAACAAAAAAATAAACAAGATGAAGATGAAAAAAATCATATCCTATTGTGCTTTATTTGTGTTGCTGTTCTTAAGCAATGCAAATGCATTTGCGCAGTGTGCAATGTGTAAAGCGTCAGTTGAAAGCGATCTTAATTCAGGTGGCTCAATAGGTACAAAATTAAATACCGGCATTTTATATTTGATGGCTATTCCATACATAATACTGATTGGAGGCGCTTATTTTTTTTTCAAAAAACCAATTGACGAAAAGTTGAAAGCCTTGAAAGAAAAACATTTTCCAACAAAGCAAGCAAGTTAATTTCAAAGGAATTATTACACAACTATATTTTCTTTTATCAACTTTAATTTGGTCTGGTACCATCGATTCAAAAAAACAGCTGTTTATTTTAAAATGCACTCACTTCAATTGCAGCTACTCCAATCTGCAATTCACAAAGCGAGCTATCTACACCCCGCATATTTTTAATATTTAAAGTTCCGAAACAGTCTCCATTTAATCCTGCAAAAAGTTACCGAGGAATTAAAAGCCTATTACTCCCGAATAGAAACAGATATACACGTTTATACTTAGTTATAGCTGACGAATCTTTTTTACATTGGTTGCGTCTAGCGATGAGTTATGTACAAGGCGGTTGTAGATATTAGTATTTTACACCATTTGTATCACAATCGTGAAAGTGCTATTAAATAACGACACACTTTCCTTACAAAAGAATTTTTGCTTGCGCACTTTAAAAGAAGAAAATGGCAAGCGCGCATTTAGCACATTTACTTGCTCGCACTAGCCATCGCAAAACCAAAAGCAAGTAAAAGAGCTAAATCTGCTTACGCACCAATAATATGATTATTCAGACTTATTTTGCTTTTATCAATAAATTGAACTTAATTAACTATAATAAAACCATATAAATCTTTATTACTCAAATCAATCTTGCAAAGTATTAAAAAAATTTAAATATGAAAAAATTACTTCTTATATCGTTACTTCTTACAAGTATTTACCATTCTTATGGTCAAGCAGGTGCTAAATGGGCTACTGGTGGGAATAGTTCTAGCACAGGCGATTTTATTGGGACAACCAATAACTTTCCTTTAATATTCAAAACCAACAATACACAAAAAATGGTGCTGAGTACCACTGGTGTTTTGCAATTAAATAATTTAGCAGGCACAGGAAACCGATTGTTACAAACCGATGCTAGTGGTAATATTATTCCATTTACAATGGGGACCTCTTCACAAGTATTGTATGGTAATGGCTTATGGGGATCATTACCTGCTGCACCATCTGTTTTTTGGAATTCAAGTGGAAGTAACATCTATTTCAATACTGGAAAAGTTGGTATTGGCACATCTACACCTTTGTATCCTCTAGATGTAATTGGAGATGTGAGAATCTCAAACAATTTATATGTAGGTGGTGGCATTATTATTACTGATAAAGTAAATGCTGCAACTGAAGTAGTTACTAGTAGTATTAAAACCGATTCAATTGCAACCGACAGTACCATGGGATTTTATGGTACAACAAAATTTAATGGCGATGTTAAATTGCAAAATAAATTAGCCGTTAATGGTGATGCACTTATTAATGGTAAAACAACAGTAAATGGTGATTTCAAAACTTTGGGAAGTTTGACTTTTGCTGGTAGTAAAAAAATTAGCTATACACCCCCTGTTGGCGGAGGCCCAGGTGTTTTTGATTTCGGTGGTCCAGGCCCTATTATTCCAGATCCATGTTATTATGTTATACCTGGTACAACAGTGAATCAATTTACCGGATTATTGCAATCATATCAATCTAATGCAGCAGGAACAGGAGTTTTATCCATGGGATTTGATACAGAAAATGGAATTATTGACCTTGCTGGTGTAGGCACTTCCGGAACAACAAGTCTTTTAATAAATTACATCTGCGGTAAAGATGTTTCAATGTGCACTGGCACAAATGGAGGATTTGTTGCTACTGGAAATAATTTTGAAGTTGGATTACCAAACAGAAGTGAAGATATTACAGTTAATGTTAAATCGATTGCTCCAGTTGGTTTATATTTGACCTCAATACATTCTGGCGACTATTTTTATAATACCAAATTGGAGGTAAATCGTGATAAAACAAAGGCATTAGCCGTATACAATAGTACAACATCATCAGAAAATTTTGTTGTTTATGGAAATGGGGCTGTTGGCATAGGTACAAATTTAGTATCAAATCCCAATAATTACATGTTAGCAGTAAATGGATTAATTGGAGCAAAAGAACTGAAAATTGAAATCACTAGCTCTACATGGCCAGATTTCGTTTTTGATAAAAATTATAAAATGATTAGTATAAAAGATCTTGAAGCATATTTAAATAAAAATAAACATCTACCAAATATTCCTAGTAGTTCTGATGTTGAAAAAAATGGAGGTGTTTCTATTGGGGAGATGCAAACTAAATTATTACAAAAGATAGAAGAACTCAGTTTGTATATCATTGAGCAAAACAAACGTATTGAAATATTGGAAAACGTAACACTCAAAAAATAAGAGAATGGTTTTCTATAAACATATTTTTTTTATTTTTTTTATTTTGGTTTCAAAAAATTGGCCTTCCCAAGCCATTACGACACCTAAATTACAATTACTTTCGCAAAAATGGACACTTATTTATAGCGTTTTTAATTCCAAAAAAAAATATACAACATATGAAAAAAAATATGTTTTTCATATTGATGGTTCATTTGAAGAAGTTGATGGTAAAAATTTAGCGAAAGGGAAATGGAATGCAAACTTGGATACAACAAAAATTTGTTGGACATATGACAATTATAATTCTGAAAAATTAATAAATATAAAACCTTGTGAAAATTTTCGATATAGTATAATCTATCTGACCTCTGATAGTTTGAAGTTGTCCATTCTTGGTCGCGAGGGTACTGCTTTTTATATTTTTTCTTCCCAAAAACAAAAATAATTATGAGAAATATACAAAATAAAATAGTCTGCTTTTTTTTAATTTTTCTTTTTAATTTTTTATATGCAAAAGCACAGCTTCAACGTTGTTCTACTAAGGAACTAGAGACTAATCTTCTTGCAACAGATCCAACATTTTTATCTAGAAAAAATGTTATGGAAAATGGGCTTCAGAATTTTATTTCTTCCCCTACTTTTTTAACTTACAAAAATACAGCGAGAATAAATGGTGAGCCATTCATTAAAATTCCTGTAGTAGTTCATTTAATTGGGAATGACATAATTTCTCAAGTTTCTGTTTTTAGAGTTCAACAACAAATTCAGATACTGAACAGCGATTATAGAAAAATATTAGGAACAAATGGATTTGGAGCAGGTGTGGATACAGAAATACAATTTTGTCTTGCATCTAAAGATCAGTTTGGTGTGGCTACAAATGGAATAGTTGAAGTTCCAGGTGTTTACCCTGTCTATTTAAATACTAATGCGGATAACGCAAGTTTAAAATCTCTTTCGAACTGGCCAGCTGCTTCTTACTTAAACATATGGGTGTGTAACGTTGACCCTGGTCTTCTTGCATGGGGGACATTTCCTTCAATGTATTTGGGAACTCTTAATGAATATCAAGATGGAGTTGTTTGTGGGGTAAATTATTTTGGTTTGACTTCAGATGCTAATTATGGTTCTGGAAGAACTCTTACACATGAAGTTGGGCATTGGCTAAATTTAATCCATACTTGGGGGGATGAAGCAGATTGTTCAGGGGATGATTTTGTTTTTGATACACCATATTGTAGTGACAAGTATTTTTCAGATTATTCGAATGGTTGTCCTCGCCCTGTTCAATGTTCCGTTGAAAACTCGGCTGCTTTAACAGATATTAGACAAACTGAAAATTATATGGACTATTCGGATGATCTTTGCTTGAATATGTTTACTTCTGGCCAAAAAGATAGGATGATGGGAACTCTCTTTTTTGCAAGATCTAGTTTAGCTTTTTCATTAGGAGGATGTGATATTCCTGCTTCATGCGAAGACGGCTATCAAAATGGAGATGAAACGGGTATTGACTGTGGTGGGTCGATTTGTCAACCATGTATTGTTAGCGGAGGAGGAGCAGGTATTTCTTATTGTGAAGACCACAAGCCAGACCAATTTATTAAAATGAACAATCAAATTTCGCCATCTATTACTTTGTGTCCTGAAGAACATCCCTATGTGCAATTAGGTTGCGGGGGATTAACTGATGAAACAAGGGGCACTTTAATACCAACAGAAGATTATGCTGTTGCATGTAGTGACGCTACTAATGAGTGCACATGGTTCTTGCAATTAATAGGGAATTGCGATTGTACAAGAAAAGAATTTTTTTGGTACGTTGAGGTCTATTATAATTGTGATGAATATTACAACTGCTCAAGTTCTTTTGGAGGCTGGTTTACTAGGGATCTTTCAGACTTTTCCCATGTTTGGGATTTTGATATCTCGAATGCATTTGGATTTACTTTTCAACCTGGTCAAAGATATAATATTAAACTTGCAAGTTCATACAATGGTGTATGGAAAGAGGGATTTAAACAAGTATATATAAATAATTATAACCTTTCATTGTCTAATACAACTTTATCAACGAGCACATACTCTGCTGCTTCTCACATAACGACAGAGAATTTAATTATAAATTCGCCTAGCGTTGTTGATATGCATGCAGGAGTAGAAATCTCTATGCTTCCTGGAACAAATTACACTGCTGGTTCGGATGTACACGCCTATATAGATGTAAATCAACCTTGTTTTGATGGAAGAATGCAGAATGCGAATATTGAGGAGCAACCGGGAAACCCATATGCTATAATTTCTACATATCCAAATTACAATGAAGCACCATCAAAGATAAATAATACTGTAAATTCAGTGTCTTCTATTAATGCTAACTCTTCTAATAAAATTATGCTAACTCCAAATCCGAGTTCGAATGAAACAACTATTAAATATTCTTTGCTTAAGAGTACTTCTGTTAAGATTAATATTTTTAATTCATTAGGTAATATTGAGGAAATGCTTATAGACGAAAAACAAACGAAAGGAGAATATGAAATAAAATTAAACACAGTAAATTATAAAAGTGGAATATACTATATACAATTAGAAACCATTGATTCAAAAGAATATGTCAAACTTTCAATTATGCATTAGTAAAACGACTAAAATTGGATTTGTCTTATTGTTGTTATGCGTCACTAAAATATGTTCTTCTCAAGAGATTAGAAAAGAAAACAACTTTAAAGCAGATGTTTTTCTTCCTTCGTACTATTTTATAATAAACTCATCTGCCTTTTCTTTCTCTTATGAGCATCAGATTAAAAATAATCATGGATTACAAATGTCCCTTCAATATTCCACAGATAAAAATCTATATGGCTCTTATAAGACTTTTCAATTAGTTCCAATTTATAAGTTTTACTTTAATAAATTATACAAAGGCTATTACACTGGAACGTATCTTAAATATATTAATTACCACGTCAAGATCAATAAAACTAATAATTCGAATAGCATTGATGATAGTTATGAATTTATTCAACACAAGGGAGCTTTTGGAATATTAAATGGTTACTTATTTTATATTGGAAAAAAGAAACGCATTCTTGTTGACCCAATAATTGGTATAGGGTTTTCTCAAGTTCTAAAAACAGAATTTGTAAAGAAAGGAAATTATAGCTTTAATAAAAACAGGCTTGATGCCATTGTTGCTTTAAATATTGGATATAGATTCTAATTCTTAAGTGAACACTAAACCGAGAGAAGTCTGCACGAACCTCAGCGAGGTTCGCAACACAACGAGAGACAGATACGCGAGTCGAAGAGGAGTATGCACGAGACAAAGTGGTCTCCGAACAACTCTTAGAGGTCTTCGCATAAACCAGAGAGGCTTATGTGCAAGACAAACAGGTCTCCGAATAAAACTTAGTGGCATCCGACAGAGACTTAGAGGTCTTTGCATAAACCTTAGAGGCTTCCGAACAAGATCAAGTGCTCTCCGACAGACACGAAGTCGCTTCCGAAATGTTCACCGAGGCGTCCGAACGAGTAATAGCAAGAGTTTACATTTTTAAAGTATACTCCGTAGACAAATTATTCTCCCCGACAGAAGCAGAACGGAGACGCTGGATAATTATAACCCGACAGATTTGAATTACATCAAAACAATACTTCTTCATATCACAGCTCTGGGCAAGCACATTTAAAAACCGCAAAAGCTTCCACACATCCAAAGTTTTTAAAAGAGCTTGCCTTTTTCTAGCGCAGAAAAGAAAAAAAAGCCTCCTTAAAAAATTCTTGCGAAAGCTTATCCCGACACGCTGGGAACAAATTGTTTCAGTAGGATTTACGTTTTCACTAGATTAAATACTTGTTTCATATGAAATATTTTGTATATTAGTGTTGTGTAGCAATTTAATTGCAATATTGTGATAAGCAGTATTCTTTTTTTTTAAAATATAGATAATAAAGTAATTGTAAATAAATTCAATTATAAAAAATTATTATTATTACAATCAAGTCGACATATTCAGAACTAAGTCTATAAACATTAGTACTAAAAATGCACAACATAAAAAGGGTAGCCGAAAACTTAATAGAGTAGGCAATAATAATTTAATTAAATAAAAATGGCAGAACAGAAACCTGTGCAATCAAAAACAACAATGATTTTGATTAGTTTCTTTTTAGGTGGTTTAGGAATACACCGCTTAATGATGGGGTATTCTAATTGGTGGTTAATGCTCCTTACAGCCGGTGGTTGTGGTATTTGGACATTAATTGACTTTATTAAAATCATCACGGGCAGCATGAAAATGGCTGACGGAAGAGACTTAGTTTAAAATTTAGGGGGAGAAAAATCTCCCCCTTTAATTCTTTTTATGAAACAAGAAAACGAAAAATATTGTTCCGAATGCGGTGCACTTATAAATATAAAAGCTGAAATTTGTCCCAAATGTGGAGTTAGACAGCTGTACCAATTATCCCCAATTAGTCCTGAAATTGCTGAACAAAGAAATAAGTGGATTACTTGCCTTCTGTTGTGTTGGTTTTTAGGGGTATTCGGTGTCCATAGGTTTTACACAGGTCATACGTTATTAGGCGTTTTGCAACTTTTGACCTTCGGTGGCTGCGGTATTTGGACGCTCATAGACTTTATTATTATCGTATCAGGTAATTTCAAGGACGCACAAAACAATCCAATTAAAAATGTATAAGGATGATAAGTAGATATCTTGCAAAAAATAAAATTGTATCATTTGTAGGATTTTATTTTTTGTTATCTGCAGTTCTTAATTCAGTTACAGAAATTGATATTTGTATTCCTTGCATTTGGAAATCTATTTTTGGTTTTAATTGTCCAGGTTGCGGTTTAACAGCATCATTCATAAGTATACTAGAACTTAACTTTAAGAAAGCGCTTGAAAGCAATTGGCTCATATTCGTAATTCTGCCTTTCGGGCTTTATTATTTAAAAAAAGACTTTGTCAAATTCACTAGGCAGTTCAACGAAAAATAGAACCTTTTCTTAAAGAGATCTTCTCTTCCCCTAAGAATTCTCCGTAATAAAAAAACGACTTTTCCAAATTTAGCACAACACTCAATTGTTTGCTATAGCCCTTGCCAATTAACTTATCTTGATTTTTTTGTTGCTTTTTTGATCAAGCAAAAAAGTAAAGAAGAAATTTATGAAACGGATAACATTCTTATGTTTGTAATTATTTTTATGGAGACAGATTACAAACCGAGCGTAATTTAGAAGTGCTTGTTTTGCTTGTATTGGAGAACAAACAAATGCGGATGCGATCATAGATAGAATTGAATGAAAGGAGAATCTTTAAGAAAAAAAAGACAGCCAAAAACTGAAGAAGAAATTGTTATTGAAAATTTTAAAAATTAACTTAGCCAAAAATGAAAAATAGATTTAGATTAGAATAAAAAACGCACTTGGAAATGAGTGGGCGATAAATGCCGAAAAAATAAATAAAATGAAGTTTGATTTACCCGACGCCTCAATTGAATTACACGAGCATTTTTTTGATGCACATCAAAGTGTAATCCTTATGCAATATTTAATTGCGGAGATTGATTGGCAGCAATATCAAATTAAACTATTTGGCAAAACATTAGATCAACCCAGGCTTACCGCATATTATGGCGAGGATCATCTATTTTATGCTTACTCCAATATCAAACTCAAACCAATTCCATTCACGGATACTTTATTAGCTATAAAAAATAAAATTGAAACTTCAACGGGTCATTATTTCAATGGAGTATTGTTAAATTATTATAGAAATGGTGACGACAGTATGGGCTGGCATGCAGACGACGAAAAAGAGCTTGGAATGAATCCTGTAATTGCATCCCTTAGCTTTGGCGCTTCTCGCAATTTTCAACTACAACACCGTTTTCAAAAATCAATTCCTAAGCAGAGCATAGCATTAAATGATGCCTCTTTGTTAGTTATGCAGGGCGAAACGCAACATTTTTGGAAACATCAAATACCCAAACAAAAAAACAAAGGTCCACGCATTAATTTAACTTTTAGGCAAATCATTTACTAATGTATGTCGTCAAAGTAATTTGAACTTTTCACTAAGGAGTGTTTATTGTTAATTCAAACCTAATCCATTTCTTGCCATTAACAACGATAATATCCGTTCGTTTATTTAATTATTTGATTCAGAAGTTTTGTCAACCACCCCAATAATGCAAAGATTTCATTGGCGGAAAAGGTTCTTTGACGAAAATCGAAGACAAAGCGATGAACGAATTTATCACAGGGAAAAAACTTTTGAGAGCTAAGAAAATAATTTATTTCCTTACCTCCCCCCCCCGCTCCCAAACCTCATCTTTCCCTACGTTTCATCTACCTCTTTTTTACTTATCTTTGCATTAGTTCTTTAACACTTATCAAGAAAGGCGGAGGGACAGACCCATTGATGCCTTAGCAACCTTCTGAAAAGAAACGGTGCTAATTCCTGTCTTGCAATTTTTTGCCGGTCCAGATAAGTTGAGTTTATATTTTTGAAAGCACACAAATCAAAATAACTCCACTCCTCTGACTGTAAAAAGTGAGAGGATTTTTTTTTGATTCTTGTTAAAGAATAATTGGCAACAAAAATTGAAGCCGGATATTAAAAACAAAAAAAATAAAAAAACACACGGTTAAAAATTAAAGAACCGTTTACGTATGAGTGATATCAGAAAAGAATTAGAAAAAAGAGTGTTGGTGATTGATGGTGCAATGGGCACCATGATCCAGCAGTATAAGCTGGACGAAAAAGATTACCGTGGTAAGCGGTTTTCCGATTGGCATAAAGACCTGCAGGGAAACAACGACCTGTTGTCGATCACGCAGCCCGGCATTATCAAAACAATACACAAAGAATATTTAAAAGCGGGTGCCGATATTATTGAAACCAATACGTTTAGCGCAACCACCATTGCGATGGCGGATTACGACATGCAGGAATTTGCCTACGAACTCAATTATGCATCAGCAAAAATTGCGAAAGAAGCAATCCTTGAATTTCAAAAGGAGTCGGGTGATACATCACCGAAATTTGTTGCCGGTGCATTCGGGCCCACCAACAGAACCTTGTCCATGTCGCCCAATGTGAACGACCCCGCTTACCGTGCGCTTACATTTGATGAATTGGTAATCGCCTATTCCGAGCAGGCAAAAGGATTACTTGATGGTGGTGCCGATTTATTTTTGGTTGAAACAATATTCGATACCTTGAATGCAAAAGCGGCCTTGTTCGCGATACAAAATGTGTGCAAAGAAATAGATAGAATTATGCCTGTGATGGTTTCGGGAACAATTACCGATGCCAGTGGAAGAACATTATCAGGACAAACTACCGAAGCGTTTTTAAATTCTATTTCACATGTTGATCTGTTGAGTGTAGGATTAAATTGTGCCTTGGGAGCGCGTGAGATGCGTCCCTACCTGGAAGAGCTATCTGATAAAGCAACGTTTTATGTGAGTGCTTATCCCAATGCGGGCTTGCCGAATCAGTTTGGAGAGTACGATCAGGATGCGCATGAGATGGGACATCAGATTGAAGATTTTTTGCAGGCAGGATTTTTAAATATCGTTGGTGGCTGCTGCGGAACAACGCCTGCACACATCAAGCGCATTGCTGAATTGGCGAAAGTAGCGCAGCCGCGTAAAAAGCCGGTGCCCGATACATTGATGCACCTGAGCGGATTGGAGCCCTTAACACTCCGCCCCGAAAGTAACTTTTTGAATGTGGGTGAACGGACCAACGTGACCGGTTCAAAAAAATTCCTTCGCCTCATCAAAGAAGAAAATTATGAAGAGGCCTTGTCGATCGCCCGCGAACAGGTGGAAGGCGGTGCACAGGTGATTGATGTAAACATGGATGAAGGAATGCTGGACAGTGAAGCGGCCATGACGAAATTTTTAAACCTCATCGCTTCTGAACCGGATATTTGTAAAGTACCCATCATGATCGACTCTTCAAAATGGACCGTGATTGAAGCCGGATTAAAATGTGTGCAGGGTAAAGCGATCGTGAATTCCATTTCTTTAAAAGAAGGGGAAGAAAAATTTATTGAGCAGGCGCTTAAAATTAAACAGTATGGTGCAGCCCTTATTGTGATGGCTTTTGATGAAGTGGGACAAGCGGATACTTTGCAGCGTAGAAAAGATATTTGTAAACGCGCCTATGATGTATTGGTTGATAAAGTTCATTTTCCTCCACAGGATATTATTTTTGATCCGAATATTTTTCCTGTTGCTACTGGCATGGAAGAGCACCGCTTGAATGCGCTCGATTTTTTTAATGCTACAAAATGGATCAAGGAAAATTTGCCGCATGCAAAAGTGAGTGGCGGTGTGAGCAATGTTTCTTTTTCTTTCAGAGGTAACGATCATGTGCGCGAAGCGATTCATGGTGCATTTTTATACCATGCCGTTAAAAACGGAATGGATATGGGTATTGTAAATCCGGCACAGCTGCAGGTTTATGATGATATTGATAAAACATTGTTGGAACTGGTGGAAGATGTGTTGCTGAACAGAAGAGAGGATGCTACTGAACGCTTGGTCGATCATGCCGAATCGTTAAAAGGTATCACAAAGGAAAAGACGGAGAAAGATGAAGCCTGGAGAAGAGGAACAGTGGAAGAGCGCTTGAGTCATGCTTTGGTAAAAGGATTGGTTGAATACATTGATGTAGATACGGAAGAGGCGCGTTTGAAATTAGGCCGCCCTTTGCATGTGATCGAAGGTCCCTTGATGGATGGGATGAATATTGTTGGTGATCTTTTCGGAAGTGGAAAAATGTTTTTACCGCAGGTGGTAAAGAGCGCGCGTGTCATGAAAAAAGCGGTCGCTTATTTAGAACCATACCTGCAGGCCGAAAAGGAAGCAAATCGATTAGCAGGTATTGTCGGTGACGGAAGATCAAATGCCGGTAAGATATTGATGGCTACCGTGAAAGGCGATGTGCACGATATCGGAAAAAATATTGTAGGTGTTGTATTGGCCTGCAATAATTATGAGATCATTGATCTGGGAGTGATGGTTGCCGCGGATAAAATTTTAGAGGAAGCGAAAAAACAAAATGTTGATATCATTGGTTTGAGCGGATTGATAACGCCCTCGCTGGATGAAATGGTACACGTGGCAAAAGAAATGGAGCGCTTAGGATTTAAAATTCCGCTGCTGATCGGTGGTGCTACTACTTCTAAAGTTCACACCGCTGTTAAGATCGCACAGAATTATTCGGGACCTGTTGTTCATGTGAACGATGCGAGTAAGTCGGTGCCCGTTGCCAGCAGCCTTATCTCAAACGAATTGCGGGATGCTTTTATGGCTGATGTAACAAAGGATTATGACCGTGTGCGTGAACAGAATAAAAATGCGCAGTCGCAAAATAAATTTATTCCGATCGCGGAAGCACGTGAAAATAAATTTCCGATTGATTGGGAAAAAACTGAAATTACTAAACCTACTTTTATCGGAAACAAAGTTTTT
>CANIFU010000040.1 GCA_947466965.1 Bacteroidota bacterium | reverse complement strand
CACCGCCATCCGTGCCGAACCAAAGGTTTCCGCTTTTGTCTTCTATCATTGACCAAACAGTATTGTTGCTCAAGCCTTCTTTTTCAGTAAAATGGGTAAAGCATTTCCCATCGTACTTGCTTACCCCGCCGCCGTTGGTGCCGAACCAAAGGTTTCCGCTTTTGTCTTCTAACATACTCCTTACAGTATTATTGCTGAGCCCTTCTTTTTCTGTAAAATGCGTAAATGATTTCCCATCGTACTTGCTTACCCCACCGCCGCTGGTGCCGAACCAAATATTTCCGCTTTTGTCTTGCAGCATACAAGTTATTGTATTGTGCTTTAAACCTTGCAATTTACCAAAAGAGGAAAAGGATTGTGGGTTGTTATCCTTGATGTGAGGGTCTTTTGCAAGGGTTATTTCGGGAATACCTGCAACAAAAGCACTGTCGGTGGCGGGTACTTTTTTAGGAAGTAAAAAAGTGTCGGTACCTGGTGTGCATACGCGGGGTGTTCCTGCTAAATGAATGTTAGTAGCTATTGCAATGTGAATGTTTGTGTTTGTTAAAACAACAGTCGGTTTTCCAGCAGGTATTTTTTTTAGTGTGCTTTCGTTTACTAAAACAACTTGCGGTATGCCCATGCTGTCTTGGGGTAAAACATAGCCATGTGCTTCAACTACTTTTGGAGCGAAGGTATTTGGGGATTGGCTGCTTGGCTTTTGGTTACAAGCTATTGCACTAAAAATGAATGCAAGAAAGAATAGTTTTTTTATCATCTATTTTTTTTAAGAAAAAACAAAAATAGAAAAATAGGAACAGGAAGGAAGCTTTCAATTGGCTATCATAAGTGGATGAAAAAGAAAACAAAAAAAATATTTTTAATTAAAATCAGAAGGTGAGGTCTGTTTTCATTTTGCTAAAAACCTTTGTCTGCTAATGGTTTAAAGGGAAATTTGCAGTCGTCATTTCGCATGTCTTTTTCGAAAACACAGCACGTTAGATCACTTTTTTTATCCGTTTATAAACGAATATACATGGATATAGTCGTTTATAAACGGCTTACACATTTGCATATATTTCATATTTGTAAAAAAATTAATGCGTGATGGAAATGAAAAAAAATAATGAACTAGTGAATTAAAAAAATAAAAGACAGACAGCCCTTTAAATGATGGAAATAGAAAGGGATAGAAAAATATTTTTTAGTTACCAATAAAGAAAAAAATGGAGAGTCAAAAAAAATCAAAGAACCAATTCATAAGGACAGCAAAACCAAAACGATGTAAAAAAAGTATTTTGAGTTTGAAAAAACAAACCGCTTTTTTAGTAGTAACACTATTGTCAGTCATAGTCCTCTTCAACAGTTCATTTGCACAAGCGGCTACTGATATCGTAGGTTGGAATACAAGTTCCATTGTTAATTCAATTAGACGAAACGCACTTTAATATTTAATTTGTTTGCTTGTTACAAGCAATTTTAAAAACAGACCATGAAGACTATTTACGTGACTTTTATTATCATTTGCTCTCTGACAATTATATCATTTAAGCAAAAGACAGCGGACAAGGCGACCAACTTAGCTCCCCCATTTACCGCAGTAACACTGGACAAGGACACCTTGAATTTAGAAAGTTTGAAAGGGACAATCGTTGTTATAAATTTCTGGGCGACATGGTGTGTTCCATGTGTGGCAGAAATCCCAGCTCTCAATAATTTAGCTTCTAAATACAAAGACAAAGCAGTTTTCATTGCAGTTACAGAGGATGACTCTTTAAAAATTAAAAACTTTTTAATTAAAAAGCCTTTCTCTTACAGACAAATTACCAATCGTGCTGACATTCCGTTAAATTACACTAAGGCAAAACTCAAAGACTTTAATAAAGGACTTTTTAGTAAATTAAATGTAAGACCTATAACTGTAATCATTAACAAAAAAGGCGAGGTGACATTTTATCAAAAAGGCGGTTTAGACTCTCATTCCTTCGATTCAATGGAGAATAGTATCAATAAATTATTAAATTAAACTGATTGTAACAGGGGTTTTGCGGTAGTGGGCGGTCAGTGCTAGTAAGGCTTGCATTTTTTCAGCGGTATAAATTTTTTATTGGCAAGCCTTGGCAACATTTGTGCTTTTAACGTAATCTAGTGGTGGCAGGCAGTTTACACTTTCAAAAGCACACCAAAGCAAAGCCAGAACCCGTTATGCTTCAATTAAAAAAAAACAATGACTGAAACATTAAGAAGAATATTAGTTGTAGTTAACTCGCTTGCATTTGCTGGGGCTGTTTCATGGACTATTTTTAAATTTGATTATGAGCCATTAATAACAGCTTTAGTCTTAATTGCAACCTTGATTGGACTTTGTGTATCGAACCCTAAAGAAGAAGGAGAAGTTGATATCCATAAAAAAGATAATGTGCAGAAAAATGAAATTCATATTTCCAACAATGTTGGAAATACATTCAAAAAAGACAATTTGACTCCTCTAAGTGCATCATCAACGAAAGAGGAATTGGATACTAGGAAAAAGCTGACAAATATTTTATTTGTTGATGATGATACAAAATTTAAGATTATTAAAATATTGAGTGTAGCAGGATGGATTAATTCTAATATTGTGAAAGACATTGAAAATCCTGATTCAGAAATTGTTAATACAGCTCACATTTTGTTTATTGACATAAATGGTGTTGGATTAAAAATGCAATTTAAAGACGAAGGATTGGGACTTGCTAATTATTTAAAAAAGAAATATCCAGAAAAAAAAGTTATCATCTATTCAACAGAACCAAATGGAGATAGATTTCATGAGGCTTTCAGAAACGTAGATGATTTTTTGTATAAAAATGCTGATCCAACTGAATTTCAAGAAATAATTGAACAGTTTAGCGCGGAAATAAAGTTAATATGAGACTGCGACTAAAAAATAATAATCAAGTGGATTTATATAATCAATTCACGGCAGATTGTAATAATTGTATTAACACTTGTGCATCAAACTCAATCAAACTTACTTGTCCCATTTATTTAGATGAACGAAGAATCGGAAAGATATCAAATGATTTAGGTGAAGTGTTTTGTTGTTCTGAAAAAAAAGATTTTATAGCTAGTTCCAAAACTTTTAAAGCAAAGCAAGAATCTATTTTGTTTGGCTTAAAAGAGATTCAATCAATTAAGGAAAAGTTAAATATTGACACAAAAAAACTCATTCATAATCTCACTAAGACGAATGGTCACAATATACAAGAGCTATATGCAGTTGTCCCTCAGGAAATATTAGCAAATAATCTAAATGAACAACTTGAGTTTATAAGAGAAACAATTTTAAAAGATCCTATTGAGGCAGCTAAAACATTCCTAAGAATTGCAAAAAATAATGCGGCTATGAAAGTTGAATTTTCTGTAATCAATAAACTAACAGAAGGTAGTGAAACTTTAAGGAATAGACGACATAGGGTTAAAAAAGTAACTCTAAACTTGTTTCATATTTTTTTTCAAGATTTTAAGGATAAAAATGTGTTTGTTCAATTTGAAGTGAATGATGACTATTTAATTTTTGATTATGAAATTATTCATGTGGCACTTTACCATTTAATTCATAATGCAACTAAATACATAAGACCCAACACAACGCTGTATGTAAGATTTTTAAAAATTGGAAATGATTTTGATATTAAATTGGAAATGTCTTCACTTCGAATTGAAACAGATGAAAAATCAAGATTATTAGAAGACGGATTTTCTGGAAAAATTGCAAGAAAAATAGGCAAATCAGGTAAAGGTATCGGGTTAGGCACAACAGCTAAAATTCTTGAATTGAATAGTGCTGAACTTATAATTGAATCTAACTTAATTCCTGCAAAATCAATTAGTTTAAACGGAATTAATTATGACGAAAACACCTTTACTATAAGACTAAAAAACTATGCAAAACAGGCTTTGGGCTCAATGGCAAATGAAGTGGTTAATTAAAAATAATTCGCATCAACTTTGTGGTGTATTGACAGTTTTGTGATTCATAAGCCTTGCTTCTTAAATGTTTAAAAGTTAGGTGTAATTATTCAAAAAATAATATTGTACATATAATGAAAAATAAATTAATCATAGTATTCAGCTTTTTAGCAACGACAATATATAGTTATGGACAACAAGATTTTGAAAAAAAAACCTACATTGAAATTAATGAAAGGACTGATTTTTATGAAGTCAATGAACGATACCAAATAGTTAATGACAATATATTCTATTGTTCATCTGGGTTCTTAATTGACGCCGAATTTGACACGCATACAAAGGACGGAATAGAATACGTTATTGTTACTTATCCAAAATATAGAAACGGATCACAAACTGTTGCTTTAGATTCTAACTCTATTGAAACAGCTGTAGAACCTAAAATTATAGATATAAAAAATTCTGGGTTAAGGCAACCAATAAAAAATAGGAATGGGAAAATTCTGATGATAGAGAAATCTAGGTTTGACAAACTTTCAAAAATTACACTTTATGATACAAGATGGACTTTAGGTAAAATAGGTGCATCGACCAAGTGGTATAGTAAATTTGGATATATAGGATATTTAATTCCATATCCAAGAAATTACAAAATAACAACTGGACTTTTGACAATACCTTTTAAACTAAGACCATCTCAAGACTCTCTTAATTTCAAGATGACAACTGATGTTACAATTGGATCTTACTTTGGAATTACAAAACGAATGTCTAAAAAGAGTAACAACTATTTCATAATTCCTGCAACACTTGGCTTGTCATTTATTAACATTACCAGTAATGCGACAACGACACAAAATAAAAACAATGACGTTGATGTAATTCCAGGTTTTTCTTGGAGTAGCGGACTAATTTTACAATTTAATAAATTTAGTATTGGCTATGTATTTGGACAAGATTATGCAACTGGACTTGGGAATAACTGGGCTTACCAAGGGAAAATGTGGCATTCATTTGCAATTGGATATAGTTTTTTAAAAGAAGATAAATGATAGAAATTAAACCTAAATGCTCCTTCAAGAAATTAGCTATTCAGAGGTGTCTGTTTACAACAATTTCAAGGTATTCCCGAATCTGAATTATAACCGAATAATGTAAAAGGGGAAGTAAAAATTAATGTATAATTTTTTTTATCTGATTGGGTTAAAATGGTAACCGATTCAAATCAAATATACAATAATTTTAAAATTGGCATCGGTTAACCGATTACTTCTTCCAGAACAGCTAATGACTTAACTTCACCGAATGACTGAATTTGAAATTGAAAAAACAAAACAAAAGAATGTAAAAGAATTTTACGCTGAAAGGAATCTATTTTAATAGCGTGCATCTTCTCGAAATTAGTATTCAACAATTCGTTCAACAATTTTGCAATGGGAGTTTTTAAGTAATTGTTATGACTAGGAGCAATAGAAACAAACTTCCCTTCTACTAATTCAAACGTTGGTGTTTTTTCAGAGAATGAACCTTGAGGATAAAAGCCTAAAAAACGGCTCAATTGAAGTAAAAAACAAAAATGAAAATTTGTACAGCTTTCTGTTTTGAGATCTAAAATCAGCAATGAATTTTTGATAAATAAAAATAGATCCTCATCCGGATGTTCTTCTTTTAGAGAACGAAATAACATTTCATTCAAGAAAATAGCGATGGAACTTTTTACAATATTATAAGGAATATCGGAATAAGGATGCGAACAATTTATCTCTGAAATACGTTTTAATCCAGGCTTATCGGAATTAGAAACAACCAATTCAACCAATGCCATCGGCTGAAAAAGAGAAGCCTTTGTTTTTGATTTTTTCCCCCGCACTCCATTAGTCATATAGGATTGCAGTCCGAATTTTTCGGTATAAATCTTTGCTATTAAACTGGAATCGGTATAATTAATTGTATGAAGTACGATACCATTTGTTTTATGAAGCATATGATTCGTTATACAATCAGATAAATTTAATTAATGAGCAATATTTTAGTGACCATTTTTTTGGCTCCATCTTCACTGGTACAAAACACCATGTAAACACCAGAACTCACACGTTCATCTTTGAAATTTTTTCCATACCAAATTGCTTGTCCGCCTTCTGATTTAGTTTCATAAACAAGTGTTCCGCTAATATCAGTAATTTTAAGTGTGGTATTATTCATTAATCCTTTTATTGCAATCGGGCCTTCATAGTTAGGCTTTACAGGATTGGGGAAAGCATAAACATCTGTAAAATCCTCAAATGCTTCAGTAGAGGAACCGCGATAAGAGATAACACCTTTGCTTGTTCCAAAATACACTTCACCTGTTTTATGATTTATAGCAATACTTTTAACATTATTACTGAAAAGAGGGCTGTTTGATTCATCGAAATGTTCAAGTTGAGTTGTTCCGTCAGCAGACATTAAAAACACACCAGATTGAGCCGTAGCAATCCACTTTCTATTTGCATCATCTACTGCAATCGCTAATACACTTTCTGTTTCAAGAAGTATCTGCACATAACCATCTTGTTCAATTAAAATCTGCTGTGCATCAAAATTACTTCCGGTAAAAACATTTTCTGGTGAATAAAATACAGCTACTCCTTTATCAGTACCTACCCATATTTCATCATCTAAATCCTTAGCAAGACAAAAAACAGCATTGCTTGGCAATCCACCATTTCCGGCTGAAGTTGTTAATTTTTTAGAATTTGAAGCGCTTGGAACACCTGTACCTTTATAAACGAGTATTCCTCCTCCACCGGCTGTTATTACGGCCCATTTTTGGTCGGTGTTATCAATTAAAATTTGTTCAAGATTTACAGTACCAAGAATAGATGAAAAGTTTAAGGATCTCCAAACACCTGCTTCCGTTTTATATGAAATAGAATTCGTTACACCGGAATTTGTTACCCACAAATTATTTCCTTTATCCATCGCTAAACCGTAGGTCCAAACAGGATTGTAACCACTAGCTAAATTCAAACCCGACAATGAACTATTTACTGAATTATGAAGTTTAACAGGGAATCCATTGTATAATTCCAAGACTCCTTGTCCCCAAGTAGCTGCGAACGCTCTTTTAGAATTAACGGGATCTATTAATACATTCATAATATCATAAACAGAATCCATTGAAACTGATGATGAAACAGTTTTAATATTACCCCATTGTTCATCTTTAAGCTGATACAATCCATCGATTATATATTTATTATACCCACCCGGTGTAACTAATAACTGGTCATCGGACAAACACATATTCAAAACCCTTTCACTTACCGGACCATTTGGATACCTGAAAGTATATCCTTCTGTAGGACTCCATGAAGCTAACCCATACTTCGTGTCAGCAAACCAAATCTTTCCAGCATTGTCAAGAACAGCAGCTTTGGCGCGCATAATATCAGAAAAATAACCTGCATAATATCCCGAAGCTGTTAAAGTAGAATTATATGTAAAAACAGATCCATCCAACACTAAAACCAATTGGTTGTTATTATTTCTTAAACCATATGTGATGTAACCACTCCCTGTGGGAGAAAAACCAGGCGGAATAAAATGTGACCAGGAAGTGCCATCAAAAACAAAAAGCGAATCCTGACCGTAAACACTGGTCATTATATTTTTGGAATAATTTGTATAAATTTTTCCTGAAAAAGAGGCAATCGTATTGTATACACCGGTTGGAAGGTCTATACCGCTTCCCAAGTTATTAATTAAAGTCCATGCTGTATAATTTGCCAAATTGGGATTACTCAACAATGCTTTGTAAACACCTTCATCTGTAGCTGCAAAAAAATACGTGCCATCAGAAGTAATATCTCGGACATTAACAGTAGCACCACTCGGACCAATATAATACGTATCTTTAATTTCATTTCGATCAGTGTCTATTACAACAATTCCGAAACCACAAGATAAATAAGCATATTGATTTATAAAATATATTCCGTTTATTGATTTATTACCAATAATCGACTTCCGTTTAATATCAGAAATATTCACAATCGCATTCGATTCAATAATATCAATATTAGAATTTTTATATGCAATGAGAAATTTACTATTGTAGGGATTAAAACTAACAACAACACCTTCTATGTCAGACAAACCATTTACTTTTGACAAGCGGCTCATTGCATTGTCAGATTTTTTGAAATTAAAAATTCCGCTGGAGGTTACGCAGTAAACGAGTCCATTTCCTTCGGCAACAGACAAGGCATTTCTATAAGAAAGATGCTCTTGCCAAGCACCAATAGGAATTTGTTGGGCAAAAAGAAAAGAAGTAACAAATAGATAAGGAATTAATAAACTTATTTTTTTCATTATAAAATATAGAATTATTCAAGAACTAAACATAAAAGTACTGATTTTATTGTTTTGGATAGTATAAAAAATCAACAAATAGTTAATACATTTGCATTTCAATTTTGGCTTCGTAGCTCAACTGGATAGAGTGTCGGTTTCCGGTACCGAAGGTTGGGGGTTCGACTCCCTTCGAGGTCACAAAAAAAGTCCCCTGATAATTTATCAGAGGACTTTTTTTTATTCTGCAGAAACAAGAGTTTGACTTTCTTTGTTTTTTACTGAAGTTATCATTGTTAAAAAATCATCAAATAAATAACGAGAATCGTATGGGCCTGGACAAGCTTCCGGGTGATACTGAACAGAGAATACATTTCTATCCGTATATCGCAAACCTTCAATTGTATTATCATTTAAATTGACATGTGTTACCTCCATGTTTTTTACTTTGGCAACATCTTCCGCCTTTACTCCGAATCCATGATTCTGAGATGTTATTTCACTTTTTCCAGTAATTAGATTTTTTACAGGGTGATTAATTCCTCTATGACCTTTATGCATTTTAAACGTAGAAATACCGGAGGCTTCAGCAATTAACTGATGCCCAAGGCAAATACCAAAAGTTGGAACGCCAGAGTTAATAATTTTTTTAACCGTTTCCATCTCTTCTATCATAACGGAAGGATCACCTGGACCATTAGATATCATAAAGCCATCAGGATTCCATTTCAACATTTCTTCGAATGATGTTTTCATTGGAAATATCTGAAGGTAACAACCGCGTTCAACGAGAGAACGTAAAATATTTTTCTTCACTCCAAAATCAGTAACAGCAACTCTATACGATGAGGACGGATCGCCCACGAAATAAGGAGTTGAGGTACTCACCTTCGAAGAAAGTTCTAGTCCGGCCATAGATGGAACGTTTGAGAGCTTTTCTTTCAGTATATCAATATCCTGTGTTTCGGATGAGATGATACAATTCATGGCTCCTTTATCACGAATATAACGTACAATTGCCCGCGTATCAACATCAGAGATCGCAACAATGTTTCCTTCAATAAAATAATCTTTTAAAGATCCGTCAGAGCGTTTACGGGAATGGAATTCGTTGAATTGTTTACAAACTAAGCCTGCAATTTTTATAGAGTCGGATTCTACTTCATCTTTATTAACGCCATAATTACCAATATGTACATTGGTGGCAACAATAATTTGCCCAAAATAAGAAGGATCTGTAAAAATTTCCTGGTATCCAGTCATTCCGGTATTAAAACAAATTTCACCGGTTGCAATGCCAATTTTCCCGGCGGCTTTACCATAGAACACTTTACCGTCTTCAAGTAATAAAATTGCGGGAGTTTTTGATTTATATTTCATAGTTTATCTTTTTCTAAGTATCTTTTATTAAAAGGATACGGTTGAGGTGAGTGCATAAAAAAAGGATAAAGCAAAATTACTTTATCCTTTTAAAGATTGAAAATATTAAATTAACAAATTATTCACTTTTTGTACTATCATCTGTTGATTCTTCAGATTTTTCAGCTGTTTTAGCCGTTGCATCTGTTGATTTCTTTTTACCACCACGTCTTGCAGTTTTTGCTTTCGCAGGAGCTTTCGCAGCTAACATATTTTCGTTGAAGTCAACCAATTCGATGAAACACATATCAGCGTTGTCACCTAATCGAGCACCTGTTTTAAGGATACGGGTGTATCCACCTGGACGATCAGCAATTTTTGATGAAATATCTTTAAAAAGCATATCAACAGCATCTTTATTTCCAAGATAAGCAAACACAGTTCGTCTTGAATGTGTTGAATCATCTTTAGATTTTGTTAATAGAGGCTCAACGTACATTCTTAAAGCTTTTGCTTTTGCAATTGTAGTATTGATGCGTTTGTGCAGAATCAATGAACTTGCCATGTTAGCTAACATCGCTTTGCGGTGTGCTGATTTTCTGCCTAAATTATTTAATTTATCTCCGTGTCTCATTTTATTTTTTTGTATTTAGATATTTAGATATTAGATATTAGACGTCCAACATCTAAAACCCATAATCCAAAGTCCTTATTATTCTTTATCTAATTTATATTTTGCTAAATTCATTCCAAAAGTCAAACCTTTGTTTGCAACTAAATCCTCTAATTCTGTAAGTGATTTTTTACCGAAATTACGGAATTTAAGAAGGTCATGTTTTGCGAAAGATACTAAATCGGCAAGCGTTTCAACATCCGCCGCCTTTAAGCAATTTAAAGCACGAACAGATAAATCCATATCGACTAATTTAGTTTTAAGCAACTGACGCATGTGTAAAGATGTTTCATCAAACTCTTCTGTAGCCATTTTCTCTTCAGTATCCAACGTGATACGTTCATCAGAAAACAACATAAAGTGGTGAATCAAAATCTTTGCAGCTTCTTTCAGCGCTTCTTTAGGATGAATAGAGCCATCAGTACTGATGTTCATAATCAATTTTTCGTAATCCGTCTTTTGTTCAACACGAAAGTTCTCGATGCTGTATTGAACATTTTTTATTGGTGTATAAATTGAATCAATTGGAATTAATCCGGCAGATGCGTTTACAGGTTTATTCTCTTCAGCAGGAACATATCCACGACCTTTATCAATTGTAAGTTCAATTTTCAATTTAACATTTGATTCCATGTTACAGATCACAAGATCAGAATTTAAAACTTGGAAACCAGAAGTAAATTTACCAATATCACCAGCAGTTAACTGAGTTTTACCAGTTACAACAACCGTAACTTTTTCAAAATCAGTAGTTTCAATTTGCTTTTTGAAACGAACTTGTTTCAAATTTAAAATAATTTCAGTTATATCTTCAGCAACACCTTTGAGTGTTGAAAATTCGTGATCAACACCTTCTATTTTGATAGTTGTGATAGCATGACCTTCAAGGGACGACAATAAAATTCTTCTTAAAGCATTACCAACGGTAATACCGTAACCAGGCTCTAGAGGACGAAATTCAAATTGTCCTTCAGTTTCACTGGAGTTTATCATAATCACCTTATCAGGTTTTTGAAAAGCTAAAATTGCCATGTGTTATATTTTATTAAGTTAATTACTATTATTTTGTCTGTTGTAATGATAAAAAAATCACTACTAATTGCTCTATTACTTAGAGTACAATTCGACAATAAGCTGTTCTTTTATGTTTTCAGGGATCTGAACTCTTTCAGGAATAGCAATAAACTTTCCTGTCATTGTTGATTTATCAAAATCCATCCAAGGATAAGCATTCGCAGCAGATGCTATACTATTATTAATTACCTCTAATGTTTTTGAACGCTCACGAACAGCAACAACATCACCAGCTTTCAATATATAAGAAGGAATATTAACAACATTACCATTCACTGTAATATGACGGTGTCCTACCAATTGACGAGCACCACTGCGAGTAGGTGAAATACCCATACGATAAACAACATTATCAATACGAGATTCAATCAATTGCAACAAAACTTCACCAGTAACACCATGAGCACGTTGTGCCATTGTATAAATCTTAGCGAACTGACGCTCTAAAATACCGTATGTATATTTTGCTTTTTGTTTCTCTTGCAACTGAACAGCATATTCTGATTGTTTGGAACGTTTCTTAGACAATCCGTGTTGTCCCGGAGGATAATTCTTTTTTTCTAAAACTTTATCAGGTCCAAAGATTGGTTCTTTAAATTTTCTAGCTATTCTTGATTTGGGGCCTATGTATCTTGCCATTGTATTTTCTTATTTTTTATATTCTATTGTTATTTTATAAAGTCTTTTGACTTTCTACTTTAGTCTTTTGACTTAATATTAAACTCTTCTGCGTTTAGGAGGACGACAACCATTGTGAGGGATAGGCGTTATATCCATAATCTCAGACACTTCGATTCCAGCTCCGGAAATAGTTCGGATTGCAGATTCGCGTCCGGCACCGGGGCCTTTTACAAAAACTTTCACTTTTCTTAAACCTGCATCATGTGCAACTTTAGAACAATCCTGAGCAGCTAATTGAGCAGCATATGGAGTGTTTTTCTTAGAACCACGAAAGCCCATTTTACCTGCGCTTGACCAAGAAATAACTTGTCCGGATAGGTTTGTTAATGAAATAATGATGTTGTTAAAAGTAGCATTGATATGAGCTTCGCCCACAGCATCTACTTTTACAACTCTTTTTTTAGCTGCAGCTTTTCCTGCAGTAGTTGTTTGGTTTCCTTTAGCCATTTTTTTTATTTATATGATCGTTAACTGTAACGTTAACCATTTGTTTAAATTATCTTCTACTTTAAGCTCACAAATTATTCTATGTTGAGATTAAGTTCTATTTAGTAACTTTTTTCTTGTTCGCAACTGTTTTGCGTTTACCTTTTCTAGTACGCGCATTGTTTTTAGTCGTTTGACCACGAACAGGCAATCCAACACGGTGACGGATCCCACGGTAAGCACCAATATCCATCAAACGTTTGATGTTCAATTGAACTTCAGAACGCAAAGAACCTTCTAATTTATATTTATCAGTAAGGATTGTACGAATAGCAGTTAACTGATCGTCATTCCAATCCTGAACTTTGGTATTCCAGTCGATTCCTGCTTCAGTTAATACTTTTTGAGCAGTACTACGGCCAATTCCATAAATATAAGTTAAACCGATTTCTCCTCTTTTGTTGTTTGGTAAGTCAATACCCGCAATTCTAGCCATTTTTTCTTTTAGTTTAATGTTTAAAAGTTTAAAATTTAAAGTTTATGGTAATCCAACTTTGAACTCTGAACTTATTTTTATCCTTGTCTTTGTTTGAACTTAGGGTTCTTTTTATTGATTACATACAAAACGCCTTTTCTGCGAACGATTTTGCAATCAACACTTCTTTTTTTAATTGATGTTCTAACTTTCATTTTAGTAATTTTTATTTATATCTGTATGAAATTCTTCCTTTAGTTAAGTCATAAGGTGACATTTCAATCTTTACTTTATCACCAGTCAAAATTTTAATATAATGCATACGCATCTTTCCAGAAATATGAGCAGTAATCACATGTCCGTTTTCAAGCTCCACACGAAACATTGCATTTGACAATGCTTCTAAAATCGTTCCGTCTTGTTCTATAGATGCTTGCTTAGCCATACTTGTTTTATAATCCTAATCTAATTTTAACTCTAAGTTTTTGAGAAACAGAACTTAGATTTATTTTTTATCTTTTATTATTTAAAACGTGTTCAATATAATCAAAGCTTGATAAAATATCTGCTTTTTCTTTACCTATTGCAATCGTGTGCTCAAAATGAGCAGAAGGTAAATCATCAGCAGTAGTAATTGTCCAACCGTCATTATGCTGTTTAATCGCTTTTTTTCCAAAATTGATCATTGGTTCAATTGCTATTACCAAACCTTCTTGTAATTTCAAGCCCGACCCTTTTTTTCCATAATTAGGAACTTCAGGAGCTTCATGAAGATTCATTCCAATACCATGTCCAACTAATTCACGAACTACGGAGAAACCATTCATCTCAGCATGCGCTTGAACTGCATCACCAATATCACCTAAGCGTTTTCCAACAATTGCAACCTCAATAGCCTTATAAAGGCTTTCTTTAGTAACCTTTAAAAGGTTTAGTATTTCAGGTTTTACTTCACCTATTGCAAAAGTATATGCAGAGTCGCCAACAAATTGATTTTTGATTACTCCACAATCAACTGAAACAATATCCCCATCTTTTAATTCATACTTTCCGGGAATTCCATGAACTACTTGTGAATTAACTGAAATACACAATGAATTAGGAAAACCGCTATAATTTAAAAAAGCAGGAATTGCTTTATTATCATTAATAAACTCGTATGCTAATTTATCCAAAGATAATGTAGTAACACCAGGTTTAATAACTTTTGCAACTTCGGCTAAAGTTTTTCCAACAAGTAAAGAACTTTCTCTTAATAACTCAATCTCTTCTTTTGTTTTATAATATAAGCCTTTCGACACGTTGTGTTCTCCTCTAATTCTTATATTATGCGGAAGTCATACTCATTGAAGAGCGACCTTTTATTCTACCGTTCTTCATTAAACCATCATAATGACGCATCAACAAGTGACTTTCAATTTGTTGAAGTGTATCTAAAACAACACCAACTAAAATAAGTAATGATGTACCTCCAAAAAACTGGGCAAATCCAGCTTCAACATTCATAATAACTGCAAATGCTGGAAGAATAGCCACAATAGCCAACAATATTGAACCTGGCAATGTGATTTTTGACATCACAGCATCAATAAATTCAGCTGTTTTTTTACCAGGAACAACACCAGGAACAAATCCACCATTGCGTTTCATATCTTCTGCCATTTGATTCGGATTTACAGTAATAGCAGTGTAAAAATATGTGAAGACAATAATCAATAATGCAAATACAAAATTATACCAAAAACCATTATGATTAGATAAAGCACCTAAAACACCTGTTAATGAATCGGATTGAGCATATTGAATTACTGTAATAGGAATAAACATAATAGCTTGAGCAAAAATGATGGGCATAACACCAGCTGCATTTACTTTCAGAGGAATATATTGACGTGTTCCACCATATTGTTTACTTCCAACAATTTTTTTAGCGTATTGGACAGGGATTTTTCTTGTGCCCTGAACCAACATTATAGATCCTATAATAATCAACAATAAAAGAACCATTTCGATCAACAACATGATCAATCCTCCTCCTCCACCTTCACCACCTAAACGGTTTGCAAATTCAGACATAAAAGAGAAAGGCAAACGAGCGATAATTCCGATCATAATGATCAATGAAATACCATTACCAATACCTTTGTCAGTTATTTTTTCACCTAACCACATAACGAACATAGTACCAGTAACCAAAATTAAAATTGACTGTGCCATCCAAAAGAAACCAGGATCGGAAACAACTCCAGGTTTATTTGTAATTTGAGTAGCAATATACCCTGGAGCTTGCATCAATGTAATTCCAACAGTTAGAAAACGTGTAATCTGATTGATCTTTTTACGACCGCTTTCTCCTGACATTTGAAGTTTACGGAAATAAGGTAGAGCCATTCCCAACAATTGAACAACAATTGAAGCAGAGATATACGGCATAATTCCTAAACCGAAAACAGAAGCACGAGAAAAAGCTCCACCTGCAAAAATATTGATCAATCCTACAATTCCTTCATTTGATGTTTTACTGGCTTCAGCAAGAACATCAGAATTAACACCAGGAAGTACGATGTATGAACCCAATCGATAAATCAAAATGAATCCGAGTGTATTTAAAATACGAACCCGAAGCTCATCAATTTTCCAAATGTTTTTTAATGTATTTATAAAGTTTTTCATAAAACAGTATTGCTGCGTTTAATTAAGGTTTTTCAACTGAAACAGCAGAACCGCCTTTTGCTTCAATTGCTGATTTTGCAGTTGCAGAAAATGCATGTACCTGAATATCAACTTTTGATTTTAATTCACCACGACCAAGCACTTTTACTTTATCGTTTTTGTGAGCCAAACCTTTTGAAATCAAAAATGTCAAATCAATTGCAGTCACGTTGTTATCATCAACTAATCCCTGAATTACATCAAGATTAATTCCGCGATATTCAACACGATTGATGTTTTTGAAACCGAATTTAGGAACACGTCTTTGCAATGGCATTTGACCACCTTCAAAACCTCTTTTTGCAGAATATCCTGAACGAGATTGAGCACCTTTATGCCCTTTTGTAGATGTTCCGCCTTTTCCTGATCCTTGACCCCTACCTATACGTTTCTTAGCGTTTTTTACAGAACCTTCTGCCGGTGTTAATTTACTTAAGTTCATCACTTATATATTTTCTTGTTATTACTTATTTTATTACAGTAAGCAAATGAGCTACCTTATTTACCATTCCAACAATTTGAGGAGTTGCTTCCTTTTCAATTGTTTGGTTCATTTTGATAAAACCTAAGGCACGTAAAGTACGTTTTTGACGTTCAGTTTGACCTATACCACTTTTTATCTGTTTAATTTTAATTGTTGCCATTTTTTTATAAAATTTAAAGTTTTAAAGTTACAGTTAAAGTTGTTACACTCAATCAAAAACTTAAAGCTTAATATTAACCATTAAATACTTTTTCCATTGAAATACCACGAGTTTGAGCAACGGTAGCTGCATCACGCATTTTCATCAACGCATCCATAGTAGCCTTAACAACATTATGAGGGTTTGATGAACCTTTAGATTTAGCCAAAACATCAGTAACACCAACGCTTTCTAAAACAGCACGCATCGCACCACCAGCTATTACACCAGTACCATGAGCAGCAGGTTTCAAGAACACTAACGAACCACTGAATTTTCCGTATTGCTCATGAGGCACTGTTCCTTTAACAAGAGCAACTTTAATCAAATTCTTTTTTGCATCATCAATACCTTTAGTGATTGCATCAGTAACTTCTTTTGCTTTTCCTAAACCGTAACCAACAATACCTTTTTCGTTTCCAACTACAACAATAGCTGAAAATGTAAAGTTTCTACCTCCCTTAGTAACTTTAGTTACACGTTGGATGCTAACAAGTTTATCTTTGAGCTCGATATCACTTGATTTTACTCTTTTAATGTTTGCGTTTGACATTCTTTTTATTTTTAGATTTAGTCCCGAAGTAATCGGAATTAATTTTTCAATTGTTTAGTATTAGAATTTTAATCCTGCTTCACGAGCACCTTCTGCTAATGATTTCACTCTTCCATGATATAAATAACCATTTCTATCAAATCGAACAGATAAAATACCTGCTTTACCAGCTTTCTCAGCGATGGCTTTACCTACCATTTTTGCTTGATCAATTTTGTTACCTTTTGCATCTATAATTCCTTTATCAGATGAGGAAGCAGAAATTAATGTTTTTCCGGATACATCATCGATTAATTGAACATAAATACCTTTATTGCTTCTGAAAACAGAAAGTCGAGGACTTTGTGCGTCACCATTAACAACTTTACGAATACGTTGCTTAATTCTGTTTCTTCTGAACTCTTTTGTAATTGCCATTTTATTTACCTTATTTCTATCGGTTTAAGCCGATAATTGTGAACTATTATAATTATTTACCTGCAGACTTACCAGCTTTTCTTCTCAAGATTTCGCCAGTAAATTTGATACCTTTTCCTTTATAAGGTTCAGGTTTACGTAATGAACGAATTTTAGCAGCAACAGCTCCTAATAATTGTTTATCAGCAGATTCTAAAATGATTTTCGGATTCTGACCTTTTTCTGTAGTAGTAGTAACCTTAATTTCTACCGGTAATTCAAATGCAACGTTATGAGAAAAGCCTAAAGTCAACTCTAACATTTGTCCTTTATTTGCAGCACGATAACCAACACCAACTAGTTCTTGTTCTGTTTTATACCCTTCACTAACACCTTTAATCATTGAAGCTAAAAGCGCTCGGTATAAACCGTGCATTGCCCTGTGACGTTTTTGATCAGTAGCGCGAGTAACAGTTAAAACACCGTTATCATTGTTAACTGTAATAGCAGAATCAATACTCTGTGTTAATGTTCCTTTCGGACCTTTAACAGTTGCAACATTCTTATTAGAAATGTTCAACTCAACTCCTTGCGGAAGTGTGATTGGTAATTTACCTATTCTTGACATTTTTCTTTCCTCCTAAATATTAATAAACATAACACAATACTTCACCACCCACTTTTTGAGTCTTCGCTTCTTTATCAGTCATCACACCTTTAGAAGTTGAAATAATGGCGATACCTAAGCCATTTAAAACACGAGGAATATTAGTTGATCCGGCATATTTACGTAGACCGGGTGAACTAATTCTTTCTAACTTCTTAATAGCAGACTGTTTGTTAACAGGATGGTATTTCAAGGCAATTTTAATAGTACCCTGAGCTGTTAGTTCTTCGAATTTGTAACTTAGGATATAACCTTTTTCAAAAAGGATCTTAGTGATCTCTTTTTTCAGGTTAGAAGAAGGAATCTCTACGATTCGGTGATTCGCTTTGATAGCGTTTCTCACTCTAGTGAGGTAATCTGCAATTGTATCTGTCATTTTTATTGGTTTTATATCTTAGCCCGCACGCAGGATAATTATACATTAATACTCAAATTTTTATTGTCAAGAAGAATTACCAACTTGATTTAGTCAATCCCGGAATTAAGCCATCTAACACCATTTCACGAAATTGATTACGCGAAATACCGAATTGACGCATATAACCTCTAGGACGACCAGTCAATTTACAACGGTTACGTTGACGGGTTGGAGACGAAGCTCTAGGTAATTTTTGTAATCCTACTGAATCACCTGCAGCTTTTAAAGTAGCTCTTCTTTCAGCGTATAGATCAGCAAGTTTCTTACGTTTAACTTCTCTTGCTTTCATTGATTCTTTTGCCATCGACTTATATTATTTTTTTTGATTTTTAAAAGGTAATCCGAATTCACTTAACAATGCTAATGCTTCACCATCAGAAGTAGCAGATGTAACAAAGGTAATATCCATACCCATGATTTTGCTTACTTTATCGATATCAATTTCTGGGAAAATGATCTGTTCAGTAACTCCTAAAGTGTAGTTTCCACTTCCATCAAAACCTTTGTCGTTAATTCCTCTGAAATCACGTATACGAGGTAAAGCAACAGAGATTAATCTGTCTAAAAATTCGTACATTGTATCTCCGCGAAGAGTAACACGAACTCCGATAGGAACACCTTTACGAAGTTTGAAATTGGAAATATCTTTCTTAGAAATGGTAGAAACGGCTTTTTGACCGCTAATAGTTGTCATTTCTTTGATCGCACTTTCTATCAATTTCTTATCAGAAACAGCGTCTCCAACTCCTTGATTAAGGCATATTTTCTGAAGCTTCGGCACTTGCATAGAGCTGCTGTAACCATACTTTTTCTGTAAAGCTGGAACAACATCCGCTTTATATTTGTCTTTTAATCGTGGTGAATAAGTCATTATTTAATTACCTCCCCTGTCTTTTTTGAGTAACGTACTAATTTGTTCGATTTTTCATCTAATTTGCGACCAACGCGAGTCACTTTACCTGTTCCAGGCTCAACTAACATTAAATTAGAAACATGCACTGAAGCTTCTTTTTTAATGATTCCGCCTTGAGGATTTTTTGCATCTGGTTTAGTATGTTTAGATACTAAATTAACACCTTCAACAACTGCACGGCTTTTTGTTTTATCAATTGATAAAACTTTTCCTTCTTGACCTTTAGAGTCTCCTGCAAGAACTTTTACTAAGTCGTCTTTTTTGATATGTAATTTAACTTTCATTGTTGTATTTATTATTCACCTACAGAACTTCTGGAGCAAGTGAAATGATTTTCATAAAATTTTTATCTCTTAATTCACGTGCAACTGGTCCGAAAATACGAGTTCCTCTTAATTCATCAGTAGCATTTAATAAAACTACAGCATTATCATCAAAACGAATATATGATCCGTCAGCACGTCTCACTTCTTTTCGAGTTCTAACTACTACAGCTTTTGACACGGCACCTTTTTTAATATTTCCGGAAGGTAAAGCGTGTTTTACAGTAACTACCACTTTATCTCCAATAGAAGCATATCTTTTTTTAGTTCCACCGAGTACACGAATAACCAGTACCTCTTTTGCACCGCTGTTATCCGCAACTAATAATCTTGATTCCTGTTGTACCATTTTTTTAAAATTCTATTTTGGGTTGATGAACGAATTTAAAAATTCAGTCAGCGCACCCCAAAGGGTTTTATTAATTATTTCGCTCTTTCAAGTACTTCAACTAATCTCCAGCACTTACTCTTACTTAGAGGACGTGTTTCAACAATTTTAACTGTATCACCAATGTTGCAAGTATTTGCATCATCATGCGCAACAAATTTTGTTGTTTTATTCAAAAACTTTCCGTATTTAGGATGTTTTACTTTACGTTCAACTGAAACAACAATGGATTTTTCCATTTTGTTGCTGGTAACTGTACCAACTTTTTCTTTTCTTAAATTTCTTTCCATTGTTTGAAATTATTTTTTAGCCTCTGCAATTTGTCTAGCGCGAAGTTCTGTTTGTAATCTAGCTACTGTTTTTCTGCTATCTGTAATAGTAGCAGGATTTTCAATAGGAGATACTGAATGATTCAACTTTAATTTAGCCAAAGAATTTTTTTGTTCTTTGATTCTGTCTGTAAGATCAGATGTTGAAAGCTGTTTGATATCCTCTTGTTTCATTTTATTGATGTTCTATTATTTCTAATTTTAGTTTGCTTCAGCTGAATAATCTCTTCTAACAACAAATTTAGTTGTTACAGGTAATTTTTGAGCAGCTAAACGCAATGCTTCTTTTGCAACTTCCATTGGTACACCTTCTGCTTCAAACATGATGCGTCCTGGTTTTACAACGGCAACCCAATATTCAGGAGCACCTTTACCTTTACCCATACGAACCTCAGCAGGCTTAGAAGTAATAGGTTTATCAGGGAAAACACGGATCCATATCTGACCTTCACGTTTCATAAAACGTGTTACTGCAACCCTTGCAGCTTCTAATTGACGGGCTGTAACCCAGCATCCTTCAGTTGCCTTTAATCCAAATGAACCGAATGAAAGTTGATCGCCACGCTTCGCGTTGCCTTTCATCTTCATTTTGTGCATCTTTCTATATTTGGTTCTTTTCGGCTGTAACATTGTATTTCTTTATTATATCAATTAATATCTTTATATTTTTTCAAAACTATTTAGAATCTCTTCTTCTATTATCACTTCCACCTTTTCTTGGTCCACCGGGTCCGCGTTTATCAAATTTAGGATTTCCTCCTTTTGGTGCTCCACCTTTACCATCTTTTGCTCCAGCTGCAGCATTTCCAACATTTGGAGAAAGATCACGTTTTCCGTAAATCTCTCCTTTACAGATCCAAACTTTCACTCCTATTCGACCATAGGTAGTATGTGCTTCAGCAAGGGCATAATCGATATCTGCGCGAAGAGTATGTAAAGGAGTTCTTCCTTCTTTGTATCCTTCAACGCGTGCCATTTCTGCACCAGCCAAACGACCAGAACACTTCACTTTTATACCTTCAGCGCCCATTCTCATAGTAGAAGCAACTGCCATTTTCACAGCTCTACGAAAAGAAATACGGCCTTCGATTTGACGAGCTATACTATCAGCAACTAGACGGGCATCTAATTCTGGACGTTTAATTTCAAAAATATTGATCTGAATATCTTTTTTAGTGATCTTTTTTAATTCTTCTTTGATTTTATCAACTTCAGTACCCCCTTTTCCAATAATAATACCTGGACGAGATGTGTTAATAGTTACAGTAATAATTTTCACTGTTCTTTCGATCACAATTTTTGAAATACTCGCTTTTGCTAAACGAGCTTTCAAATAAGTTCTGATCTTATGATCCTCAACTAATTTATCAGCGAAATTTTTTCCGCCATACCAGTTTGAATCCCATCCTTTAATGATGCCTAAACGTAAGCCTATTGGATTTGCTTTTTGTCCCATTGAAAATTATTATTATTTAGTTTCTTCTTGCTTTTTGGTTTCTACTTTTTTGCTGTCAACAACAATCGTTACGTGATTAGAACGCTTTCTGATTCTATTAGCACGACCCTGTGGAGCAGTTCTTAAACGCTTCATTTGTAAAGCACTATCAACAAAAATCTCCTTCACAACCAAGTTGCTATCTTCGGGACGTTGCCCTGTTTTTGTTTCATAATTAGAGATTGCTGAAGTCAACAATTTCTCTAATCTTCCTGATGCTTCTTTAGGATTGAATTTTAAAATATTCAAGGCCATAAATACTTCTTTGCCTCTTATAAGGTCGGCCAACAATCTCATTTTACGGGGAGATGTGGGGCAATTTTTCAAGACAGCAAAATACCTGCTTTTGTTTGCCTCTTTTCTTGCATCTGCTGCGTTTTGTTTTCTAACACCCATTTTTCGTTATATTATAATCTCTTTAAAATTCTATTTTGATACTTTATCTTTATTTCCAGAGTGACCTCTAAAAGTTCTTGTTGGAGAAAACTCACCAAATTTATGACCAACCATATTCTCGGTAACATAAACAGGAATAAATTTATTTCCATTATGAACAGCTACTGTTAAACCTACAAAGTCTGGAGAAATCATTGATTTGCGAGACCAAGTTTTAATTACTGTTTTTTTACCTGAAGCCTGAAGATCTAATAATTTTTTCTCAAGTTTCCAGTCGATAAAAGGACCTTTTTTTAATGAACGTGCCATCTATTTTTGTTTTAAGGTTATGAATCCTGAACTATTTGTTCTTGACCATTAAACCAATATTAAATTATTTTTTTCTTTTCTCGATGATATATTTATTCGATGCTTTTTTAGGGTATCGTGTTTTGTATCCTTTAGAAGGCAATCCGGTACGAGAACGTGGATGACCTCCAGATGCTCTTCCTTCACCTCCACCCATAGGATGGTCAACAGGATTCATTGCAACCGGACGAGTTCTCGGTCTACGACCTTGCCAACGTGAACGACCAGCTTTACCGCTAATTTCTAAGTTATGATCTGCATTAGATACAGTACCAATAGTAGCCATACAAGTAATCAACACCATACGTGTTTCACCTGAAGGCATTTTAATGATAGCATATTTACCATCTCTAGCACTTAATTGTGCAGCAGAACCAGCACTACGTGCCATAATAGCACCTTGTCCGGGACGTAATTCGATGTTATGTATTGCAGTACCTAATGGAATATCTGATAAAAATAAGGCGTTTCCAATTTCTGGAGTAGCATCTTTACCAGAAACAATTTTCTGTCCTACTTTTAAGCCATTTGGAGCAACGATGTAACGCTTTTCTCCATCGGCATAAACAACTAAAGCAATTCGGGCAGTACGATTAGGATCGTATTCAATTGTTTTTACAGTTGCGGGAATGCCAACTTTATCTCTTTTAAAATCGATTATACGATATTGTTGCTTATGACCACCACCAATATAGCGCATTGTCATTTTACCAGTATTATCACGCCCACCCGATTTCTTAATCGGAACTAACAAACTTTTCTCTGGTTTGCCGTGAGTAATATCATCGTTATCGCTAACTAACTTAAATCGTTGCCCTGGGGTTAGGGGTCTAAATTTCTTTAAAGCCATCTCAGTTTTTTTATTTTCACAGGTTACAAACCTGTATAATTAATTTCTATATTTTCACAGATACTAAAATCTGCGTTACTCTCCTTAATTAAATGCCTGCGTAAAAATCAATTGACTCACCAGCCTTTAATGTAACAACAGCTTTCTTATGTTGATTTACGCGTCCAACAGCAATACCTTTTGTTGTATTACGTGTTTTAACTTTACCAATATAATTTTGAGTATTTACTGATTCTACAGTAACTCCATATAATTTTTCAACAGCTGATCTTATCTCCACTTTGTTAGCAGCTTTTGCCACCACAAAACCATAGCGATTAAATTTTTCGCCTTGGGCTGTCATTTTTTCGGTTATAACCGGTTTTACTATCACGTTCATCTTATTAATTGCTTAATAAATTTTCAATTTCCTTTACTGAGCTTTCAACAAGCAACAGGTTATTCGCATTTAAAATATCGTAAGTGTTTAAATCCGAAGCAGTTACAACTTTTGCGTTGGTCAAATTTCGGGACGACAAATATATGTTTTTATTTGATTCCCCCAACACTAATAATGTTTTTTTGTCGGAAAGCTTCAAATTATTAATTAAATCAGCATATTTCTGTGTTTTTGGAGAATCGAAATTAAAGTCCTCTAAAATTGTGATATTACTTTCTTTTGCCTTATAAGCTAAAGCGGACATACGCGCCAAACGCTTTAATTTTTTATTCAATTTGAAAGCATAGTCTCTTGGGCGAGGGCCAAATGCTCTACCTCCACCAACTCTTGTTGGAGATTTGTCATTACCAGCTCGTGCACCACCGGTACCTTTTTGGTTTTTTAATTTTTTACTTGAACCACGTACTTCTGCTCTTTCTTTTGATTTATGAGTCCCTTGGCGTTTATTTGCTAAATGTTGTTTAACATCTAAATAAATTGCATGGTCATTCGGCTCGATACCAAAGATCGTATCGTTTAAGCTTAACTTCTTTGAAGTAGCTTTACCGCTTATATTTAAAATTGATACTTCCATTTTATTTTTCAATTGTAACGTATGAACCTTTTGCCCCTGCGATAGAACCTTTCACAATCAAAAGATTTTTATCTGCAATAACTTTTACTACTTCTAAATTTTGGATTTTAACACGGTCTCCACCTGTTCTACCAGCCATTCTCATTCCTTTGAATACACGTGATGGCCAAGATGAAGCACCTAGTGATCCTGGTGCACGTAAACGATCATGCTGACCGTGAGTTGTTCCACCCACACCACCAAAACCGTGACGTTTAACAACACCTTGAAAACCTTTACCTTTTGAAGTTCCGGCAACATCGATAAAATCGCCTTCTGTGAAAAGATCAACAGTAACTATTTCACCAAGATTCTTTTGAGTTTCAAAGTATTTGAATTCAACTAATTTACGTTTAGGAGTCGTAGAAGCTTTTTCGAAATGACCTTTCATTGCAGAAGAAGTATGTTTTTCTTTCTTCTCATCAAAAGCCAATTGTACTGAAGCGTATCCGTCTTTCTCCAAGGTTTTTACTTGCGTAACAACGCAAGGACCAGCTTCAATAACTGTGCATGGTAT
>CANIFU010000039.1 GCA_947466965.1 Bacteroidota bacterium | reverse complement strand
TGTAAGCTTCCCCAAAGTTCGGCCAGTTAAAAATAGAAAACAAGGAAAAGTTTTACTAATTTTAAATGGAAGAAAAAATGAAAAAGACCCAATTTACCGAGACTCAAATTGTAACCATGTTGAAGCAACATGAGCAAGGAGTAAAAGTATTTGATATTGCCAGATCAAATGGAATATCAGAGAAAACTTTTTATCGCTGGAAGAGCAAATATGGCGGCATGGATGCCAATGAGCTAAAGCGAGTAAAAGAGCTAGAAGCAGAAAATTCTAAACTCAAAAGAATGTATGCAGATTTAGCATTAATGAATGAAGCTCTAAAAGATGTAATCGAAAAAAAGTTTTAACGCCTTACGAGAAGAAGGAAGCGGTTTCTTATATAACATCCAACTATAAGATAAGTGAACGTAAGGCGTGTAAAGCAATCGATTTTCCTAGAAGTAGTTTTGGTTACACTCCTGCAACCAAGCAAGATGATAAGTATATTCAGCAGCTTGATGAGTTAGTTCAAAAGCATGTTAGCATAGGTTTTTGGCAAAGCTATCATCGAATTAGAAAATCAGGAGAAATTATTAATCATAAAAAATTGTATCGTATTTATACATCCATGAAATTAAATATAAGAAGACGAGCAAAAAAAAGATTGCCGGCAAGAGTAAAACAACAACTTTTTCAACCGACTCAAATGAATGAAGTTTGGAGCATTGATTTTATGAGCGATGCATTGTGGGATGGAAGGAAAATTAGATTGTTAAACGTTATAGATGACTACAACAGAGAAGTTTTAATGATTGAAACCGATACTTCATTACCGACTTTAAGAGTTATTAGATGTTTAACTGAAATAGGACAAAGAAGAGGCTTGCCAAAGATGATAAGAGTTGATAACGGACCTGAGTTTATAAGTGCGAAATTGGATATGTGGTGCAAAGAAAATAAGATTCAACTAATATTTATTCAGCCAGGAGAACCAACGCAAAATGCTTTTATAGAAAGATTAAATGGAACATTTAGAAGGGATATATTAAATGCCTATGTTTTTAAATCAATACAAGAAGTGAAAGATATAAGCAAAGAATGGATGTATGATTATAATTACAACAGGCCACATCAATCTCTTAAAAATAAAACACCAATGGAATATCGATTAAATGAATAAAAATTCTATTTTTGATTGGACCGAAAAAAAGGGAAGCTTACAAGTCTATTTCCCCATTTCAACGCGGAACGACTGTAAAAACCGTATCATACTTTCCAGATTGAGATCCTGAGGTTTGAATTCTCCAATATTTAAACTGCAGACAAAACTCCAAATCTCAATAATGTTTTCAGATTTAACTGCATACGGACTATACACGGGATTGTCGGAATGAAATTGAAAAATATCAGTTGATTTTTTGTCTTCACGATAAAGTCGTTTATAGACAACTCCATCTTCTTTGGTAAGCACAATATAGGTTTGTCCTTCTTTTACCTCACTCAGTGATTCAACATATTTACCAACGACAAAAGTTCCATCTTTTAAAGGAGGCATCGAATCTCCTTTTATGGAGAATGCGCGATGTTTTCCAACTATTTTAAAGGGCAGGTTCATGATCGGCAGATCTTCCATAAATTCAGGATCGGCATATCCGGTTAAATATCCAGCCACAGCTTTTGCCGGAACAACTTCTACCATGTCCTGATTTTGACGGTCGACAATGACAGGAAACAAGATACGATTTTTACCAATCTCCAATAAAGATTCAGGATCTGTTTTTGCAAGATCGCCGCGCACCAATGCATCAATAGCAATGTGAAAATGATCGGCTATTTTTATCAAAAGATCATAAGGAGGTTCTGCTCTTCCTTCCTCGTAAGACCCTAAACGGGAACGGGAAATGTCCAGTTCATCCGCTAATTGGTTCTGAGATAGTTTTTTTAGTGCTCTCAAAACACTAATGTTTTTGGCTATTTTCGACATTGCTAATATATTTAGCACAAACATACTAAATATATTTGCACATTTGCAACAGAAAATTAAAGAATATTTTGTTTGTGCTTAAAATTTTCAATCGTTTCCTAATCGGGGTGCTGTTTTCAATAAAAAAATAAACAAAGCCATGGTTATTTAAATAATGAAACCGCCCCGATTTCGAAACGTTTTTTTGATTTCTCCGCTTGGTCGAAATGACAAAAAAGCGTTTGAGAAGGCTACAGATTGACCGCGCTGACAATTGTCGAAAAACTGAATCACGATCACAAAAATAAATCATTGCGAGGAGCGAGGCAATTTCTGAACGTATAAAGAGAATGAGATTGCTTCGCTGCCTTCACTATAAAAGTGAATTACCTCGATTAAGTTGTTTATAGCGAATCTTATAAAACATACCTGACCCGATGGCCTCAACTCAACGACCCAGCAATTCATCCTCGATTAAGAATCTCCCCAGCTTTTCAAAAAATCTGCTATATTTACAATAGAATTTTACCACACGATTACATATATGAAAAAGTTAACTATTATAACACTAGCATTGCTTTCATTTACTCTGAATTCTATTGCACAATTTCCAGAAAGTAATTTTCAAAACAGCAGCAGTCAGTATTATTGGAAAAACAGAAAACCCTTCGAGGGATATTGGCAACAAGATGTGCATTATAAAATAAATGCCGCCATTGATGACAAAACAGACATTATCGATGGAGCGGAAGAACTAACCTATTACAACAACTCACCGGATGAGTTAACGTTTGTGTATTTTCATTTATACAACAATGCGCAAACAAAAGGATCTTACCTGGAAAATCTTTATAAAAACAACAACATTAAAGTAAAATTCGGGAAATACCAGCAACAAGGCTTAGGAACGGTTGTATCAAAAATCACCGTTAACAACGAAGATCTGAAAATGGAATTGGACAATACCGTTTTGAAGGTTTATCTGAAAACACCTATAAAATCAGGTGAAAACATCACGTTCAAAATAAATTTCAAAACCTATTTTGATACCGGATCTATACGGAACAGAATGAAAATGTTCAATGCATTTGGATACAAACACTATGATGTTGTACACTGGTATCCGCGTATTTCGGTTTATGATCGTAAATTCGGCTGGGACACCGACCAACATCTGGACCATGAATTTTATGGAGATTTCGGAACGTTTGATGTTGCTTTCACGTTTCCGAATAATTATATACTTGATGCAACGGGTATGTTGCTGAATAAAAATGAAGTGCTACCAGAAGAACTCCGCGCGAAATTAGACATTAAAAATTTTGCTAAAAAACCATGGAACGAAAAGCCGTCGGTAATCATTGAACCGAATGGAACGACAAAAACATGGATGTTTCATGCCGAAAATGTACACGACTTTGCTCTTACAGCTGACCCAACTTACCGAATCGGAGAAGCGGAGTGGAACGGCATTAGATGTGTCGCGCTTGTTCAGGAGCCACATGCAATAGGATGGCTGAATGCCGCAGAATATACTGCGAAAATCATCCAGGTTAATTCGGAAGACTTTGGACAATATGCCTATTCAAAAATGGTTGTTGCCGACGCACAAGACGGAATGGAATATCCGATGGTAACCTTATGCGGAGGATTTGATCCCGACTACAGAGATCTGTTTGTTCACGAAATAAGTCATAACTGGTTTTTTGGAATGGTTGGTTCTAACGAAACATACCGCCCGGCGTTAGATGAAGGATTTACACAATTTATTACCAACTGGACCTACGAAAGGATCGATGGAAAAGAACGAATAAAATATGTACCTAAATCAAATTATGTAAAACGCTTTACAGAGCCGGATTATGTGCGCAACAGCGAAGTGTATAATGGATATATGAATTCCGCAGCCAAAGATGTGGAAACATTCATGAGCTTACATTCGGATATGTACAATGGTGCGATTCGCCACGGTGGGGGATATTCACAGGTTTATATGAAAACGGCAACCATGCTGTATAACTTGCAATACACGCTTGGTGATTCTTTATTTAAAGCATCCATGAGTCACTATTTTAATCAGTGGAAATTTGCTCATCCGTATGTAGAAGATTTTAGAAATTCGGTCATTGAATATACACATGTTGACTTAAATTGGTTTTTTGATGAATGGATGGAAACGTCTAAAACAATTGACTATTCTGTAAAATCAGTAAAAAAGGGTAAAGGAGAAGGTGTTTACAACATCACCTTCAAACGCAAAGGCATGCAAATGCCGGTTGATTTTGCTGTAGTAGGAAAAAATGACAGTGTATACTATTACCACATTCCGAATAACTGGTTTGTAAAAAAAACACAATCAAAAGTACTTCCCCGCTGGATCGGCTGGGACAACATTCAGAAAACATATACTGCAACGGTAAATGTACAAGGTGGTATTGCAAACGTAATCATTGACCCGAGTTCGCGTCTTGCGGATGTTAATATGCTGAACAATAATCAGAAATTTCCGATTAAATACCGTTTTGATTCAAAAATTTATAATCCATCCGACTGGACTAGCTACGAATTATTTGCCCGACCAGATATTTGGTACAACGGTTATGATGGACTTAAAGTTGGATTAAATGTGAATGGGAATTACATGGCCTACAAACATATTTTTGATGCGACTGTATGGTTTAATACTGGTATTGGCCATAACTATCTGGACACAGCAACAGAAAATCATTCAAAAGATTTGTATGACAATGTAAGCTACCGGATCAATTACAGAACAGCTACTGATAAATTTATGAAGGGATCTTCCTTTTATTTTTCAGCGAAAGCATTGGACGGACTAAACGCATATACTGTTGGTTTCGACAGAAAAGACATCAAAGGAAAAAACAAAGTCTATCTTTTCTTCAAATCGATGTACCGAAAAGGATTAAATGATCTTCCTTATTTGTTGTTACAGAAAGAATGGACTCCGAATCAACTGAACAACACACTTAATCTGGGAATAGAACATACCTATTCTTATGCGGCCGGAACCGGAAATATAAATTTAGGATTACGATCATCGGCAATCATGAGTGATTACGATTATCAAAGTTTGAATTTAAGCGTGATCAACCGTACAAAAATATGGCGTTTATTGTTAAATACCAGATTCTATGGACAGTATGGAACAGGTAAAAATTGGGCGAATGAATCATCTTTATTTTTGGCTGGAGCAAATCCGGAAGAAATGATGGAAAATAAATATACCCGTTCACAAGGATTTTTTGATCCGGCTTGGGCAGAGATCGGAGTAAGCACAAATATATTTCAACACGGTGGCGGATTGAATTTAAGAGGCTACTCGGGCTACCTTGCACCACAAATACAAAGAGATGGAAGTGTTGTATATACATACAAAGGAAATACAGGTGCCGCAGTAAATGCCGAACTTGAATTTAGTGGAATCATTAAAATAAAAAAACAAAACTGGCTAACCAGAACGTTTAAACTGACCACCTATTTATTTGGTGATGCAGGGATCATTAACTATAACAAAACAGAGGATGTTGTTTTAAAAATGTCGGATCTACGTGTTGACGCAGGTGTTGGTGCTACATTAACGATTAAAAAATTCGGAGCATTACAAACGGTAAATCCATTAACCATTCGTTTTGATATGCCTTTGTTCTTAAATAAAATGCCGGCAACCGATCAGGGCTTTATCCAGTATCGTTTTGTGATCGGTGTTAGTAGAGCATTCTAATACTTTAAAAAACTATTAACATGAAAAAAATAATCACCATCAGTTTTTTACTTTTTACGGCGATCATTTCAATCGCGCAAACAAATGAGGAAGAGTATACAAAAGCATTAAAACTTAAAACGGAATTAAAATACAAAGAAGCATTCCCTATTTTTCAATCACTCGTAAAATCAGATTCCGCCAATTTTAATTATTTGCAGTATGCCAGTTATTGTTATTCAAAATACGGATACTATTATGCTCTGGAGTCTGAAAAATTGAAGTATTACAAAAATGCAGAATACCTTGCAAAAAAAGCGATCAAATTGAACGAGGCAAGTGCTGATGCACACTACGCTTATGCTATGGCACTTGGCAGAATCAATGAAAATGCCAGTTCGAAACAAAAAATTGCCAATTCAAAATTGATAAAAGCAGAGGCCGACAGAGCCATTGCATTAAATCCTAAACTTTCTGGTGCACATCACATTTTAGGCCGCTGGCATAAAACAATTGCGGGATTCAGTTCAATAGAAAAAGCAATGATTAATTCATTCTTTGGAGGCGTTCCGGCTGGCGGCTCTTATGAAGATGCTATAAAATCATTTATGAAAGCCATTTCGCTTGAACCGAAGTTCATGATTCATCAATATGAATTAGCGCAAACATACTATGAAATGGGGAAAAGTGTTGAAGCCAAACTATGGGCAAAGAAAGCACTAGAAATAATCCCTGCAAATGATGATGATGTAAAAGCAAAAAAAGATTGCGAAGCTTTATTAAAAAAATTAAATTAATAGTGTGTCTTCATAAAAATATCTTTTCCTTCGTCAATTTCTTCAACGAAATAAAATAGATGACCCCATAAGCTTCTCATTAGGATTTGATATTCTCTTTTTTTTAAGGAATAAGACTAAACGATTTTATTGATAAAAGACTTAGTTGTTTATTTCCCTTTATGAAAAGGAATATACTTATGAAACTCAGGAACAACCTTCAACAGGTATGTCAATCCTAAATAAACCGTGGCAATAGTGAATGATTTTACAAGCATAGAAAAAATTCCATTTTCAAAATGGGGTAACACAAAAGCAATCAAAAAAGAAATTCCGATTATAAAAATAATTTTTAAACTCGAAAGATCATAGGGTTGCATTTTAAAAAAAATTAATATCATTACAAATTTTACTACATTATAAATAACCGCCAATGCACCTGTTGCTATTGCGGCTCCAACCATTCCGTAAACAGGGATCAACCAGATATTCAGAACCAAAGCAAGAATCATCAACACAAACAATAAGATTGTTCCGGAAAGGTATTTGGAGGAATTAAACAGGATAGCAGTATTCACCCCGGTTGAAACATTTAAAAATGCTGCACAGCAAGAAATGATCGTAACATTTTTACCTACATGATAGGCATCCGGCAACAAACCCAGCAACTCATTTACGTTTACAAGAATGCCAACCAAAAGTAATCCACCGATCAGCATCAGATACTTTACCGATTGATAATAAATCTTACGGATACTATCCTGATCTTTATTAGCAAAAGCCTGTGCAATTTTTGAGTGGGAAATTCGCTCCAAAGAATTAAGTGGTATTTCTATGATCAAGGATATATAAGCTGAAACTGCAAAAATAGCTACATAAGAAAGATTCCAATATTTACCGATCAATATCGCATCTAAATGTTTCAGGCTTAACGAAGAAACGTTTGTTAAAGTCAATAACAAACCGTACCCGATCAACTTAGCGAATCCGATTGACTTAAAATAAACCCCATCAATTTTAATAGAAGGTTGATCAATCACAAATAAATAGATACACATCCAGATTGTTTGCAGCAGATAACTGAAGATGAATAAATAAATGAATTGCGACAGATCAATACAAGTATAATAATAAAGAACAATTAACAGGATAAAAAGAACACGGGAAAATATCCCTTCAAGGAAAGTAATGATTGTTGTTTTGAAAAGGGACGAAGAATAAGCATTCAGCGCCATATTCACACCCATGATTGTTGCCAGTGGAAGTAGCAAATCAAAATAAAAAGTGAACAAAGGTGATTGCTGAATATATTGCTGAACAATACGATCTTTAAAAGTATAAACGATTATTCCGCAAAGGATTGTTCCTAGTAGCGGAAATAGCATCATAAAACCAAAGTAGCCGTAGTGTTTTTTTTCTTCGTTTCGGAAATACGGAAAAAAACGGGTTGTAACGCTGCTCACACCAAGTGGTAAAATGGTAGCTAATAAACTTGCAGCGGCAATCAGAATTCGGGTTAAACCCAATTCTTCTGCCTTTAGCAGATTGGGCTGAATGAACATTAAGCTGACAAATCCTATTGCAACTCCCACATAAGTGATGATCACATTTTGAATTCCTTGTTTTTTTATTGAGCTCAATATAAAATAGTTAAGTTAAAAGTCTTATTAATTTCTAAAATTATTGCTAGGTCATCGACCGCTTAGAAAGCTTATGAAATGGGTAACGCAGCAATATATAAGCATGATTTAAAACGGTAGAAATAAACCCGTAATGTTTTATCATTATTAAAAACCGCTCTACCAAAGCTTGTTTCATCTTTTTATTTGATGTTCCACCCTCTAGAAATCTAGAAATATAATGATGTGTATTAATTATTATTTTCGAATTTTTCAACACCTCAATCACCCAGTCGATGTCGGCACTAATCACATATTTCAGATCATAGGATTGGCAAAGCGAGCGTTTAGCAATAAACGATTGATGAGAAACACACATTCCATATTGCAGACTCTTCCATGTTAGCACATCAGGAGGCGACAATCGTCTGTCGCCCAAAACAATTCCGCTTCCGTTTACGACAGCTGTATTTCCATAGTAAACGTCAGCAGCGCCAAGAGCAAAAATATTTTCAAGCGTTTGATCTGAAAACAATTCATCACCTGCATTTAAGAAAAGAACATAATCTCCGCTTGCAATTTTTAATCCTTTATTCATTGCATCATAAATACCATTGTCCTTTCCTGAAAGGATAACTGCAATTTTTGATTGATATTTCTCAGCAATCTCAAGAGTTCCATCAGATGATCCGCCATCAATAATAATAAATTCAATATTCGTGTATGATTGAGCAATCACACTTTTAATAGTCCGTTCAATCATTGAATGGCCATTATAAACGACTGTAATGATGCTTATTTTCGGATTGAAATACATTTATTTTCTATAAAAAATGCCATTACATTGCAACACTTTCCCTGTTTTATTATCCGTAAAAGCAGGAACAATACTCGTTAATTGAAAACCGTTTTGCTCCATAAAATTTAATGTTTGGGGCAGCAACCAGGTTTGATTTTCATATAAGGGAACGAGTGAAATTTCCATTTCTATACCTTTCGCTTTTGCTATTGTTGATTTTGCACCTTTTAATACTTCTTGTTCAAATCCCTGAACATCAATTTTCAGGAAAATATTCTTAGCATTCCCGGTATAGGTTGACGCGATCTCATCAAGTGGAAAAACATGAACTTTTTCCTTACCAATGATTTTCGATTCAGGAGCCCCTTCGATATGAGAGTCTAGCATATTTAACAAAGTACTGCTCACAGAGTTTGCAGAAATATTAATTTCAATTTCTTCATTTACTGCACCAATAGCACATCTGGGAGCAACTGTCCAATTCTTATATTTCTTGCTTTCCTTTTCGATGATGCTGTGAATGGCAGACAGTGGTTCAAAAGAAACGATCTGATAATCATAACCTGCATCCATAATTCCGGTTGCATACTGTCCCTTGTTGGCGCCAATGTCAAAAACATGATCGATTTTATAATGTTCAAAAAGTTTTATCCGTCTCAGGTCTTCGCTGGTAGCTGCATTGTACTTGCGGATCAGAATTCCAAAATTTTGAAATATTTTTTTTGTTGTACGCTCAAAACTATTCATCTCAATAAAAAGTATTAGGCTACAATATTAATGAATTTTGACTTGTTTTGGGAATTTTACAGCTTTTAAAACCATTTTAAAAACGAATCAATAAACCATTATTTTATTACATTTGCAAAGCATGTCGGTCGAAAAATCATATAAAGAAGCGAGTGGATTTTTGAATCAATTAACCAACACCTGTATTTCGATACTAAAGGTACTCTTGCGCTCAAAATTCTTTTTGAAATTACCCGAAGCGGATCAGAAGTCCTGTGTTATTTTAGGAAACGGACCATCATTAAAAACATCCATAAACAACCATGAAACTTTTTTAAAAAGCCATTCGCTTTTTTGTGTAAACAGCTTTGCTATGAGTGAAGCATATACTGAATTTAAACCGCAGCAATATGTTATTCTGGATAACAGCTTTTGGGAAAGTGACGGAAAAATCATTTTGGATACACTTGAGGCGTTGAACACAAAAACAACGTGGCCTTTAAAACTATATCTTCCATCAATAGCGGCAGGCAGCAGCAAATTTAATACGCTTGCAAAAAAAAACCCGAACATTCAGATACATTATTACAATTATACGGTATTCAAAGGCTTTACAGGAATTTCAAATTGGTTCTTCAGTAAAAATCTGGGAATGCCACAGTCACAAAATGTTTTAGTTGCCTCCATATTTATCGCAATCAACAGTGGGTTCAAAGAAATTTTCCTTGTGGGGGCAGATCACACATGGCATGAAAACTTGCACGTGGATGAAAAAAATGTCCTGTGCCTGAAAGATGTTCACTTTTATGACAGTGAAATAAAAACAAACTATATTCCCTTTAAAAAAGGGATGAATCTGAAAGAAACATTTAAGGTTCATGAAATTTTTGCAACGTGGTCAAAAACATTTTATGGTTATATACTACTGGAAAAATATGCCGCGTACAAAAAATGCAAGATCTACAACACCAGTGAAGTAACATTTATTGATGCCTTCGAGCGAAAAAAACTATAAGTATGAAAGCACTATTTCAGAATCCTTTTACCTATTGGCTTCGCTGGCTATTAAAAAAATGGGCGCTAGAATTGAAATACAGCAAACAACATTTGATGTTGGAATACATGGCGGAAGTAAGCAACTGCAAATTCAATAACTACAATACCGTATACAAATATGCCCGGCTCAGAGATTCTGAATTGGGTGACTTTAGTTATGTCGCACGCAACTCACAAATTTACAATACCAAAGTCGGCAAATTTACTTGTATAGGCCCGAATGTAAATACAGGAATGGGCGCGCACCCTTCCTCCGAATTTGTTTCCACACACCCACTCTTCTATTCCACCTTAGGTCAATCATCCGGATTGGTGATCGTAGAAAAAAATTTATTTGAAGAATTCCCATCAACAGAAATAGGAAATGATGTTTGGATTGGAAATAATGCGATCATTAAGTATGGAGTGAAGATCGGTGATGGCGCCATTATTGGCGCAGGAGCAGTTGTTACAAAAGATGTAGAACCGTATAGTATTGTTGGAGGTGTTCCTGCGAAAATTATTAAATATCGTTTTACTGAAGAGCAGATCGGATTTCTGAACGAATTCAAGTGGTGGGATAAAGATCTGGAATGGTTAAAAGAAAATAAAAAGCAATTTCAGAACATAGGGGAATTTATTGCGCAACAGCCGCATAAATAACCAACACTATTTCAATAGTAATTCAGCCAATTTAAAATCGATCTCATGATCGATATCTACGGATCGGTCCGTTGGCATTATATAAGCAATTGTTTTTTCGTGAATAAATCCTTTATAGATTTCTAAGGCTTCTGATTTAGAAATATAGAGTGCACCATTCAAACGGAAGTTCACAGGTAATTGCTGACGGTTTTTCCCTTTAACTTCTTCACGGATAAAGTTTTTCATCGAACCATCAGCGGGCAAAATATTTGTCCATAATGGATGGTGCTCCGACTCGCAGACAGAAACAACAGCAGCCACATTTTTTTCTTTCATTAAAGAAATTGCCTGATCAATATCTGTTGATGTCCGCAAAGGAGATGTAGGTTGTAAAACAACTATCAGATCAAAAAAAACGTGTTGTTGTTTATAAAAGTTGATGGCATGAAAAACAACGTCCATGGTTGAAGCAGCATCCGTTGCAAGTTCATTGGGACGTATAAAAGGAACCGTTGCACCATATTTTTTTCCAACAGTTGCAATTGCATCATCATCGGTGCTAACAATAACAGTTCCCTTGAATATTGAATTTACGGCAGCCTCAATCGAATAGGCGATTAATGGCTTATTTCCAAGCAAACGAATATTTTTACCTGTCAAACCTTTGCTTCCACCACGTGCAGGAATAATGTATAAAATTTCCATTAAAAATGAATGTGTTTAACGTCTTCTTGAGCTTTGTAAAAATCATCAATTCGTCCGATATCCAACCAGTAAACGAGAATAGGATAAGACGACAGTTTTTTCTTTTTTGCGATAACCGCTTCCATAAAGTGTGTCGCATCAAATGGCTGATCAGCTGGTATCAGATCGATCAACTCCTTTTTAAAAATATAGATTCCGGCATTTGAATAATAAGTATAGCGCGGTTTTTCATGAAAAGAAAGTACTTCATTATTTTCGTTTATATCCATCACGGCATACGGAATATCAATTTTATATGGAATTGTAGCCACTTGCATATCAGAATTCGACTCAACAAATTTCCGGTAGAAATCATGAAAATCAATATTGGTAAGCAAATCAGAGTTCATCAAAAGAACGGTATCGTTTTTAAATTCCTTTACCAATTTTACGGAGCCGATTGTCCCCAGAGGATTTTCTTCTTTGATGAAATCTAATGTAACATTTTCAATAGGATGACTATTCAATCCATCAATAATTTGTTCTGCTTTATGTCCAACAGAAATATGGAACTGATTCACACCATAATTGACAAGACGCTCCACATTTCTATAGATGATCGGTTTGCCGCCAATTTCAAGCATGGGCTTAGGAACATTATCTGTAAGAGGTTTCAACCGTTCTCCCTTTCCACCTGCCATCAAAATTGCATCAACAGGAATAATCGAACGAAGTTTTTCAAGGTCAATCACACGAACGATATTTCTGGCAGCATTTACTTCCGGAACAAAACGAATACCGAGCGATTTATATTGAATTACTTTTTCAAAGTTGTCTTCACCGGCAACGAAATATTTACTGTTTGGATTTAAAAATGTAGTTACTAAGGAATCGATGGTCGCTCCTTTTAGTAAACCACGTCTGATATCTCCATCGGTTAGGGAACCAATTAATTGATTGTTTTCATTTACAACAAATACAGCAATATTAGGAATTGCGATCTCGTTGATCAGCTCTAAAACTTCACGGGCTGTTCCGCTGGAAGGAAGAATATATTTTTTTATATCGATCATATTATTCGTTGAGGATTACCAATCACTTTTGTATTATCATCAATGTCTTTAATAACAACGGTGCCGGCACCAACTATCACATTCTTCCCTATCGTTACGCCTTGTTTTACAACAGCGCCTGCTCCAATAAAACTACCTTCACCGACACTTACATTGCCGCATAAAATTGCACCGGGTGCAATGTGCACGTAATCATTTATAACGCATTCGTGTTCGATGACGCAAGCCGTATTACAAATTACTCCGTTACCAATTTTCACCAGTGGATTGATCACCACACGGGGAGCAAACATATTTCCTGTTCCCGAATTCATGCTTCTGCTGATGATTGCCGTTTTATGCAATGCATTTTCAGGCATGCCTAAGAGAGGAATTAATTTTTCAGAAATACGTTTACGAAGTATATTATCGCCAATACTTACAAAATAAGAATAATTTTTTAAGAGTTCAATCACCGCTTCATCCGCTTCATCACCCAACCATTTCAATGCGTATGGATTTTCGTTCTTCTCTACTTTTTCCGTATAAGCGCTGACAATCTGCCCTTGAGAAAAAAAGATCTCAAAAGCAACGTAAGCATGTCCGGAATATCCAATTAAAGCTATGTTTTTCATTTTAAAATTTCTTCAGAATTTCAATAACCTTGTCTGCAGCGTTCCCGTCACCGTAAATATTTTCTTTATTTAAACGTGGGCGGTCTTTTATTTGATGAATTAAATCAAGGATATATTCAGTCTTAATGCTGCAATGCATGACATTTTCACCAATTTCTCGTCCCTCCTGCCGACTACCTATATTAATTACATATTTCCCGAAAGATGCCGCTTCAATGATTCCGCTAGAAGAATTGCCAATCATAAACTCACAATGTTCTATTGCAGAAAAATAACCTTGAGTTCCCAACGATTCAACAGTAAAAACATGATCCTTATTGGCTGCAAAGGAAAGCAATCTTTCTCTTACAAGATTTCCCATTGTATCAGCATTGGGCATTGTAATCAAAATTTGTTTATCTATCGTATTTAATGCAGTAATTAATTCGTTTACATATTCTTCATTTTTTTCATAATCAACTGTCTCCGGATGAAAGGTCACTAAAACAGGATTCTTCAATTCTATTCCGAATTTCTCTTTGAATTCAGCTACATTCAATAGTTTTATGTCTTTCAGATTATCAAGACTCAATGCACCGACATTATAAACTCCGGTTTTCGAATTCAGAATTTGCTCCACCCGTCTAGCATTTTTTTCGGTTGATGTAAAATGTATTTTCGACATACAAGTAATAGAATGGCGCATAGCATTATCAATTGCACCCAAGGTAGTTTCTCCGCCATGAAGATGAGCGACAGGAATATTAAAAGGGATTGACGCACTAATAGCCGCGAACATTTCGGATCTATCGCCAAGACAAAGAATCAAGTCGATTTGTTTTTTTTCAATTGCCCAAAAGTGAGAAAACTTTTGAATGGTAATTCCCATTGCATTTGAAATATCTTCTGGACTATCCCCTTCCGGTAACGTTTCAATCTTGGTATCTATTTCAAATCCATCTGATACAATTTGATCCATTGTCCGACCATATTTTTCGGAAAGATGAGTTCCAAAGGCGACAATCTTCAAATTAAAAAAAGTGTCTGATTTCAGTTTTTTTAAAAGCGGAAGATAAATACCATAATCAGCACGGGAACTTGTCAATACAACTATATTCATTCCAAATCCTCCCAGCTTAATTTATGCTCCGCCTCCAGGGCTTTATTTAATTTCTTACCCAGTACATTTTTCATTTCCATTGGGGAGATACCATCTCCGGGACGTTTCATGCTCAAATCTGTTTCTTTTATCAATGCTCCTTTTGAAAGTGCGTGTGACAGATGAATACTTTTTCTGGCCACCAGCATATTTTTTTGCTCCGTCTCTGTTGGTTGCTTGTCCCATTTACCCAGCGCGTTTTCTACATTGCGGATTGCTGTCACCATCGCCTTTAATTCAGCAGGTTCTAATGAAGCCTTATGATCAGGACCGGGCAATGATTTATCCAATGTGAAATGTTTTTCGATAATAGTCGCACCCAATGCAACCGCTGCAATCGCAACCTCAATGCCTAAGGTATGATCAGAATATCCGACCGGAACGTTCAGTTGTTTTTGAATGGTCAACATCGCCCGGAGATTCACTTCCTGCATTGCTGTCGGATAATCGGTTGTACAATGTAATACGGATATATCATTTCTATTTGTCCCTGCATTTATAAGAACAGTCATGGCATCCTCAATTTCCGACATCACGCACATCCCCGTTGAGATGATGACTTCTTTTTTTAACGAACCGATTTTTTCAAGATAAGGCAAATTTGTTATTTCTCCGGAAGGAATTTTAAACAGTTGGATATTCAGCGTATTTAACAGGTCGATACTTTCCAGATCGAAAGCTGTTGAAAGGAATTTTATATTTTTTTGCTTGCAATACGCAACAAGTTCATGATGCTGCTCTTCCGACAGTTCGAGTTTTTTCAACATCTCGAACTGGGAATCTGAATTTGTATTTTGTGTTTGATATGCCGCTTTTTTTGCAAGCACACTTACTAACTTTTCTGTTTTGAATGTCTGGAATTTAACATAATCAGCACCGGAATCTGCCGCAGCATCAACAAGCTGCTTTGCCATATCCATGTTCCCATTATGGTTCACTCCCGCTTCGGCTATGATCAGTACGTTCTTCATCTTAGATTCTTACACTGCTTGGAATATTCACTAATCTGTTTTCTATCAGTTCTGAATTATCTAAATTACCATGCATCGCATCTTTGAACATGATCAATTTATTCATCAACCGCCAAACAGGACGGGTCATTACACCATTATCATTTGTGTACTGCAAAAATTCATCGCGGGTGTTTTTATCTTTTAATAAGATCGCGCACAACCAATAATTGGATCTTGAATGTTCCGGTTCATTCACAAATTGAATATCCGTTCCTGCAAAATGTGATTGGTACAAGGCCGCTAATTCACGTTTGCTTTTCAGAAAACCATCCAGTTGTTCGAGTTGAGCAACCATGAGTGCTGCATTGATATTGGGCATTCTGTAATTGTATCCGATCTCTTCATGCACGAAATCCCATCGGTGTGGGACTTTTGCTTGCGTGGTTAAATATTTCGCTCTTTTTGCAAGTGCTTCATCGTTGGTTACAATTGCGCCTCCGCCTCCTGATGTAATTGTTTTATTACCATTAAAACTGAAGGTTCCTACTTTTCCAAATGTTCCGGTATGCTTATTTTTATACCAACTACCAATTGATTCTGCCGCATCTTCTATCAATGAAATATTGTAGTAATCGCAGATCGTTGCCAATTCATCTATCCTGCAAGGATGCCCGAATGTATGCATGGGAATAACGGCAGCAATCTTCTGACCTGTTGTTATATGGTAGGAATATCCATCTGATTTTTTTACAGCGAATTCCGTTAAATAAGATTTTAATTTATCGGGACTTAAGCCCAAGGTATCGAGATCAACATCTATAAATAAATGTGATGCGCCAATATAAGCGATGGCATTACAGGTGGCGATAAAACTCAAAGGCTGCGTAATAACAATATCATTCTTCTGAACTCCTCCAACAATCATCGCCATGTGTAAAGCAGCTGTTCCGTTCACACAAGCAACAGCATATTTTGCACCGGTATAATCAGCCAATTTTTTTTCAAAATCATCCACATACTTCCCCACTGAGGAAACAAAAGTGGAATCAATACAATCGATCAAATATTTTTTTTCGTTCCCGTTAAAACGTGGTTCATGCAGAGGAATAAATTCTTGAGAAGGGAATTGAGATTTTATAAAATCAAGCGTTTGCTTATACATTGTATATATCAGCTTTGTAATTTTTTAAATTTTCAGGATTGCGGAACCATTCAATTGTTTGTCTTAGTCCTTCATTTAATCCAATGTTGTGCTTCCAATCTGTAAGTGATTTTATTTTAGCGGCTGAACCCAACAAGCGTTCTACTTCACTTTTTTCAGGACGCAGACGAACATCATCGGAGATGATTTTTGCATCCGGATTTATCAGATCAATGATTGTTTGCGCCAGATCCTGAATGGAGATTTCCTGCTCTGTGGCAATATTGATTTCTTCTCCAATTGTTTTATCCGATTTAGCGATTGCAACAAAAGCATTGGCTGTATCTTTTACGAATAAAAGATCGCGTGTTGGATGCAGCGCCCCTAATTTAATTTCGGTTTTACCGGCCAACAATTGTGTGATAATTGTTGGAATAACGGCTCTTGCGCTTTGTCGAGGCCCAAATGTATTGAAAGGACGAACAATTGTTACAGGCAAATGAAAGCTTTTGTAAAATGATTCTGCCATGGCATCTGCTCCGATTTTAGAAGCCGAATAGGGTGATTGTCCTTGCTTCGGATGCTTTTCATCAATAGGAACATATCGTGCTGTTCCATAAACTTCAGAAGTTGATGTTACCAAAAGTTTACTGATATTGAAATCTCGTGCTGCCTGCAACACATTTAATGTTCCTTTGATATTTGTATCGACATAACTGTCGGGGGAATGATAACTGTATGGGATGGCGATCAGAGCCGCCAGATGATAAATTTCGTCAACGCCTTTCACTGCGGTGCGCACTCCATTCGGATCACGCACATCACCAGCAAAGATCTCAATATTATTAAGTTTCTCTTTCGGAAGTGTGTCCAGCCAGCCCCAGGAATTAAAGGAATTATAATACACAAAAGCTTTTACTTCATGTCCTTCTTCCAACAAACGTTCAACTAAATGACTTCCAATAAATCCATCAGCTCCGGTTACTAAAACTGTTTTCATAAATCTATGTTGATTAATACACAAATTTATGATTTTTTATGATATTCTATATAGGTTTATCCCGATTTCAGAAAGTATTCAGGGGAATGTCAAGCTTTGCAAAATACTGCATGTATACAATATTTAATTTATCTTTGCCGGCACCATGGGAATAATTGAATCTCAAGCTACTAAAAATGTAATTTACTCTTATTTGGGTGCCGGATTGGGTTTCCTGACAGTGATTTGGATGCCCTATCTAATGAGTACGGATGCAAACGGACTCATTCGGATTCTCATATCGGTTTCTGCACTGATGGCACAATTTGCGAATCTGGGATTTTCATCTGTAACCATTCGTTTATTCCCTTATTTCAGAAACAAGGAAAAGGGACATCACGGTTTTTTATTTTACGGTATACTAATCTCTCTTGCAGGCTTTTTAATTTGTTGGCTTGTATTTTTTCTATTTAAACAACAGATCATCGCCCAAAATATTGAAAAGTCGAAATTATTGGTCGACTATTTGTTTTACCTGATGCCACTCACTTTTTTCACACTATTTTTTGGACTGTTCGACAATTATCTTCGTGCCTGCTATAGCTCCGTAATGGGTTCTTTTGCAAAAGAATTTATTCAGCGCATACTGATCCTAATTTTGTTGGTGCTTTTCTTTTTTAAATTTATTGACTTTCCTGTTTTTATGCTTTTGTATGTTGTAGCCACATGTTTTCCAACAGGACTATTACTTTATAAGATCATTCAGTTAAAAGAATGGCATGTAAAACCGGTCAGAGGGTTTATGACAAAAAAACTAAGAACGGAGATCCTACACCTGAGTTTTTATTCCATACTTTCCGGAAGTGCCGGTGCGTTGATCGCAAGTATCGATACAATCATGGTAAACGACATGCTGGGTTTGAACAAAACAGGTGTTTACGGAATTGCTTTTTATTTCGGCACCATCATCATGATTCCAGCACGCTCCTTATACCGTATTGCTTCGAGTATCGTTGCTGAGTCGTTCAAAAAAGATGACCTGAAAACGATTCATTCACTTTATAACAAATCGTGTAACAACCAACTAACGATTGGCTTACTATTATTCATAGGCATTTGGAGCAATATCGATAATATAATGGCATTATTACCAGCGGAATATGCGGAAGGTAGAAATGTAATATTATTTATAAGTGCAGGTTATCTGATAGATATGGCCACCGGAATCAATTCAATCATTATGCAAACTTCAAAATTTTACAAGTACGATGGTTATTTCATGATCCTTATTTTATTAACGACCATTCTTACAAACTACCTCTTAATTCCAAAATTCGGCATCATCGGATCAGCAATTGCAACCGCTATCACCATTGCATCATACAACAGTATGAGATGGCTTTTTATTTATTTTAAATACAACATGCAGCCCTATGACTTAAACACGCTGAAAATAATTGTGATTGCTGCAGTTGCCTTTATTCCAGGTTACTTTTTGCCTTACCTCGGTAATTTAATTGTTGATATTGCCATTAGAAGCTCTATCATCAGCGGTTTATTTATCTTGTTGATTTTAAAAACAGAAGCGACTCCCGAGATCAATCAAAAGATCAGGAAAAATCTCAAACGGTTTTCAATAAACCTTTAAAAAATAAAAAACGCCAGGATTAACCCTGACGTTTTTTTGTTTTTTATATGAATTATTATTCTTTCTTTTTCCAAGCCATAAATAAGGAAACACCAATAAATAAGAACAGTACCAAGCAGCTAATCAATGATATTTTTTCACCCAAATAATATTTCTGAGGCTCAAATTTAAATTCGACGGTATGCTTTCCAGCGGGTATGCGCATTGCTCGTAATACCCAGTCGGCACTGAAATAGGGCTTCTGCTGTCCATCAACATATGCATTCCAGTCTTTGTAATAGATTTCCGAAAACACTGCTAATTGCTCCGAAGAGGCATTCGATTCGTAGGTTATGTGATTGGCTTTGTAATTAGTAAGTTTGATAGTTGCTGCGGGGTCAGATTTTGCTGAATAACCTTCCAACTGTTGATTATAGCGTTCGTCTACCACAACTGTTGAAGCCGGATTTATTTCTCCTACCATTTTTAATTCTTCGTCAGCATTCTTCACCATCTTCAATTCGTTCACAAACCAAGCATTTCCAAGTGCATATCTATTTTGCAAAGGAGCAGCTGCAGGATTGTAAATCAGATATTTCATATTCAGCATATTCAAAACACCTTGCTTAGCAAAAGTTGCACGTATCGCTGAATCGGTTGGATTGGCACTTAATGTAGCCATTATACGTTGTATTTCATTAGCAATGTGCGCTTCAATTAATTCCTGGTAGCGTCTTAATTTCGCGGCATGATAACCACCAATTGATTTGTGATAGTAGGATGAACGAGCACTGTTAAATGGACCATTCGCCTGATCAGTAATATCCAATACTCTGTAATTCGGATCTTTGTCTGCTAACACAGCCTTATCCGCTTCAGTAATCGGAAATGGATTTACTGCTTCTTTTTTTCCTGTGAATTTTTTATCATTCAAATATGTTTTATCAACCAACGCTAAGTCAAACAAAATCAGAATTCCTAAAACAGGAATCAAAATGAAATTATTTATTTTAGACTTCACAAATAACCATACAAAAACTGAAGCAATGGAAATAAGCCAGAAACTGCGGATCGCTTCAGACTTAAAAAGTGCGATACGCGCAATCTCGACATTGTCTAAAAACTTCTGTGCGATTTCAGGTCCGTTGCTTTTGGCAATCTGGTCATAGTACTGCTGATCTTGGATCCATGTAAAATCGCTTAATGTTGATGGCATCATATAATAAAGCAAGGATAAGCCACCCGTGAATGCAAATGAAACGATTAGTGCATTTTGAAAACTAATTTCTTTTACAACGAAAAGCAACTTAATTTTTTGTTTAAAAATATCCGGTGTTTTCAGGATCTTATCAACTGCTAAAATTGCAAGCAATGGAATACACAGTTCAGCAATGACTAAGATCATTGTAACTGCACGGAATTTATTGTATCCCGGAAAATAATCAAGGAATAAACTGGTCAGCCACATCATATTGTGTCCCCATGCAAGCATAACCGACAAAATAGTTGCACTCAGCAGCGCCCATTTTAATCTTCCCTGAATGATAAATAAGCCGAGTACGAATAAAAAAACGATGATTGCTCCTGCATAAGGAGAATCCGTAAAAGGCTGATCACCCCAATATTGTCTGAGATTAGCAATATTCTCGCGCATCTGGGGATCAACCTCTTTCAAAGCATTTTTATTTTCTCCGATTGCGAGACTGGAAGAACGACCTTTAAATCCGGGTATCATTAGCGTTAATGTTTCTGATTTCCCTAAACTCCATTGTGTCGCGTAATCTTTATCCAATCCGGATGTTTGATTTTTTGTACCGGCTTGTTTATCTGTTGTTAATTCTGAAGGGCCACGAATAGTCGATTTAGCATAATCGTAGGTATTCCAAAGGTTACTCACGTTTACACCAACCGCTAATATCCCGGCTATTGCGAACACGGCAAACCCTTTTAATATGTCTTTGTATTGCTTTTGTTTAAATCGTGCAAACCATTCAAATGCCACATAAATAAACATGAACAGAATAAGATAATAAGCGATCTGAGGGTGATTACAAACCAACTCCAAGGAAAAAAACAAAGCGGTTAATGCGCCGCCTAATAAATATTTTCCTCTGCAAACCAGTATCACACCTGCAAAAACCGGAGCCATGTATGCAATTGCAAACGCTTGTGTATTATGACCTGCATCAATGATGAGGAAAAAGAAAGCTGAAAAACCAAAACCGATAGCTCCGACAATACTCAACCATTTATCGACTTTCAAAACCAACAACAAAATAAAAAAGCCTAGCATATAAGAGAAAACCATATTTGCAGGAGTTGGAAAACCGAACATAAAAAAATTACGGATCGGCACCACTAAATTGGATGGGTAAGTAATCGCGATTTGATAGGAAGGCATTCCACCGAACATCGAATTTGTCCACAATGGTTCTTCATCATATTTTGCTCTATGATCAATGATCTCTTTCGACATTCCCTTATTCTGAACCATATCGCTTTGAACGATAACCTTCCCTTTCATTAAAGGAGTAAAATAGCCGAACGTGAGAACGATAAAAATTACGACTCCGGTAATAATTGGCAGAAGTGATTTAAAGTTGAAGTTTTTCATAGATATGTTTTTATTTCTTTTTGGGAATCCCTTTTTAGGGATCAATGCCTGCAAATATAAGTTAAAAGCTATTTCCAAAACGATTTCTTAACCCTTAAAATCTGTTAAAAAATGCTTTTTATACCTATTAATAGGTAAAAAAATCAGCAATTATTATGTATTTTTGCGATTGTAATCCCTATAAATAATATGAAGAACCTGATCAATCCGGCTTATTTAAGCGAAGAGAAAATAAAAGAGGTACGTGCACAATTCGATTCCGCTATTCCTTGCAAGCATGTTGCTTTGCCCGACTTTTTGCTGAACGATGTTGCAAACACCTTATTTTCGAACTTCCCTAAATTGGAAGCACTTAAAGTAAAACGAAAGAGCATCAATGAAAATAAGTCCGAAGAATATCATCTTGACAGATATCATCCTCAATTCAATGAATTACGTGATTTCCTGAACTCTCCTGAAATGTATGAATGGATGAGCAAAGTAACGGGTATAGAAGGCTTAAGTTCCACTTATGATTCTTTAGGCTCAGGTGTTCACCAAGGCGGACCGGGAAGTTTTGTGGATGTACATGTGGATGTAAATATGAATACAGCGGAAAAACTTCACCGCAGAATCAACCTACTGATCTACTTGAACAAAAACTGGAAGGATGAATATGGCGGAGCGTTGGAATTTTGGGACAAGGATGTAAAAAACTGCATGTCGAAAGTGATGCCTTATTTTAATCAGGCTGCAATTATGGTTACCGATGAAACATCCTACCATGGTTATGCAAAAATAAATATCCCAGAAGACGAAAGCAGAAAATCATTTTACTGCTACTATTACACCCCGGCAGGAAAAGACTTTGTATACCGTGATTCACGTTTCAAATCGCGCCCCGATGAAAGTGCTGCAAAAACTGCTATTACAGAGATCAAGGAAACCTTGAAAATAAATGCGAAGAAATTTTTAAAATTAATTGGTGTTACCTCTTTAGATTTCCAGGATAAGAATAAAAAGTAATTTGGAAATTTTTCAATTTGGAAATTTGGAAATGTTAGTTACAACAAATTCCACCTTTGGAAAAGAGCCTGTCCAGAGCGGAGTCGAAGGAGGGCCAGGGGATTAAGCGAATCTCGAATTGAACGAATGATATGAATTTAAACGGAAAGATAGTTTGGATAACTGGAGCTTCATCAGGCATTGGTGAAGCGATGGCGTATGTTGCAGCAAAAGAAGGCGCACGGGTTATTTTGTCGGCACGCAGAGAAGATGAATTAAAACGTGTAGCATCAAATTGCAAAATCGATCCGGAAAACTATTTGATTCTCCCACTTGATTTGGAGCAGACAGAAAATGTTGAAGATAAAGTAAATCAAGTCATTCAAAAGTTCGGAAGAATTGATGTACTTATCAATAACAGCGGAATGGGGCATCGCACACACGCCTTGAACACGCCTACTGCAATAGACAGAAAAGTGATGGAGATCAATTTTTTTGGAACTATTAACTTAACCAAGGCGGTTGCGAAGATCATGAAACAACAGCAAAGTGGGAAACTGGTTGTTGTTACAAGCATTATGGGAAAATACGGAATGCCCCTTTACTCCACATATGCCGCCTCAAAACATGCTTTATATGGGTATTTCGAATCCCTAAGACAAGAATTATATAAAGACAATATCAAAGTTTTGATCGCAAGTCCTGGCTTTATAAATACAGATGTTAGCACAAAATTATTGAGAGAAGATGGAAGCGCTTACGGAATAAAAAGCGATGCGCAAGAAAAGGGTATGTCTGCATTAGATTGCGCAAAAACCATTATCAATGCAATTAAAAGCAATCGCGATCATAAATATGTAGGAAAATATGAACTATTTTCAGTTTATGTGAAACATTACTTCCCAGCATTATTTTACAAATTGATGCGCAAAATGACCAAAGAATAATTTAATTAGAACGTAATTGCGAATTTCGCTTTTCGCATGAAGTGGCAATCTCTCACTTTATTTCTTCATATTCAACATACTCCCCTTCATCATTGCCAACCGATTTCTTTTTAGGCGGAACAAAATTAACAAACGTTTCGCCTGTCTTTCTATCAGAAGATTCCGAAGTATTATTTTGATTAGTTTGTTTTGAACGCATCGTATTATAACTATTCAGAATGCGCCACAAAACCCAAACTACTAATATCGTATAAAAAACGTCTCTCATTTAATGTATACAAATTTACGAGTTTTATTAAATATCGATACATTTACCATCATAAATAATTATATGCGACTACTACTCATTCCACTGCTGTCAATCTGTTTACTCTTTTCATGCGCACCCGCAAGATTTGTAAAACCTTTGAATAAAAAACAACATGCAGCCAACATCTCTTTTGGCGGCCCATTGATCAAATACGGCACAGCCACTATTCCAATTCCTTTTCTTACCGCAAACTACGGTTATGGATTAGATAGCACGACCACAGGATTTGCTTCAATAAATATTACTTCTGCCCTTTTCGGAAATTTCCAAATGGAACTTGGTGCAACAAAACAATTGCTTCAACAAAAAAAATATTTCCCTGCATTAAGCGTGAGCCCTATAATCAATGTGGTTTACAAAAACAAAGATGCTAGAAAACTCTATCCTCAGCTTACAATCAACGCTTTTTGGGAATACGGAAAACGTAAAAACTTTTTTTATTTAGGTGCCGATAATTGGTTTGAGTTTTCGGCAAAACGGCAATACGATATCAAACAAAAAAATCATTGGATATTCATGCCAATGGTCGGACATAGTTTTGCCGGAAAAAAATGGAATTTTAATATTGAAGCAAAAATAATTGCACCAAACATTTCAAACGAAAAACTAGTGGTAGATTATGTTACACCTCTGAATACAAATGGTGCATTTGGAATCTATTTAGGATATACACGTAAATTTTAGTCTTCAATTTAACACAGGCTAACAAATAAATAAAAAAATGAAAAAGACATTCGCCATACTGACGATCATAATAAGTTTCTCTGGTTGTTTAACGTTAGATGAAAACTTATACAATAATACAAAATTAGAATCTTACAAACTTGATAACTATTCAGGAGAAGTTGATTTTATTTTGGATAATTCCTATCATATTGACGACAGCTTGATTCACCTGTTCACATTGCCTTCGCAAGCTTCAGGTGAAGCCAATGCAACGAGCATTTATGCAATTTATATTGGTAACATTGCACAAATTGCTACCGATACTGTGATTATGTATTGCCATGGAAACAAAGACCACATGGATTTTTATTGGCAGCGCGCAAAATTATTGGCCAATACAAAAAGTAAAAATCGATTTGGTGTAATGATGATCGATTATCGCGGTTATGGTATGTCGGACGGAAAACCAACCGAAGAAGGAATGTATGCCGATGCGGATGCTGCTTTAAAATGGTTGAAGAACAAAGGATTATCCAACGACAGATTAGTGATGTATGGATTTAGTATGGGATCTGCTCCTGCAACGAAATTGAGTGCAGAAAACTACAGCATGAAACCTTCCAAATTAATGCTGGAAGCTCCTTTTGCTTCCGCTGAAACGATGGTTCAGGATGGATCGGGATTGGCTATGCCGGGAGATTTTTTCACGACACTGGAAATTAATAATGGAGAACAAATAAAATCAGTAACACAGCCATTCTTTTGGATACATGGTGAAGATGACGATTTTTTAAATATCGAAACACATGGCGCTACTGTTTACAACAACTATCAGGGAAGCTACAAAGAAGCGCACCGAATTCCGGGAGCAGGTCACAGCACCGTTCCACAAACGATGGGATTTGGGAATTATATGAATGTTTTGGGAAATTTTATTTTGAGACCATAAATTCACTGCAGATCACACAGATTTCCACAAAACTTTTTTGACATTATAAAAAAACACGCCTTATAAAATAATCCGTGTAAATCTGTGTAATCTGTGGTAAAAACCCTACTTACTTAAATACAAATTTCT
>CANIFU010000038.1 GCA_947466965.1 Bacteroidota bacterium | reverse complement strand
TTTGATTTTTTGGTTATGAATTAAAACTTAAAGCTCAATCCTGCCGTAAAATTCATTCCTGCTTGAGGATAATAAAAGTTTTCTACAACATGATCCCCGCCATAGATATAGCCATATGTATATCCGTTTGATTCATATAACTCATTAAGTATATTGTTTGCCGTGAACGTAATTCCAATTTCACGAATATACTTTGTTTTTAAAGTATAGTTAATTCGTAAATCGCCAGTAAAGTATGCGTCTAGCATTGGTGTATCCTTCTCTGTTTCGCTTCTGTGTTGAATTCCTATAAAAGTAGGAGTAACTCCTGCATTATACGCACTTACATGAGTGTTATCCATGTATTGTTTGCCTATGTATTTACAAATAAAATTAAATTTCAAATTTTTAATAGGCTCAAATGTGAGTGTGCCCGCAGCAATTATATTTGGTGAAAATGCAATGTCTGTTTTTGAATAATTATTTACGCGTTGCGCCGTGCTATCGAAATTGTCAAGATATTCTACATAATTATTTATCTTGTTTTGGCTAAACGTGGCATTCATGTTCCACGTCAAATTTTTAAATATTCTTATTGCTATTTCTGCTTCTAGACCATTGCGATAGCTTTCTAATACATTGGTTCTGTTGTAAGCGCCAACATCGTTTATTTCGCCCGTTAAAATCAATTGATTCTTATATTCCATGTAATATGCATTCACAGTCCACTTTATATTTTTTGAATTTTTACGATATCCTAACTCAATATCACTGAGGGTTTCTGCTTTGGGTCTGCTATTAAGTGTTGACTGAGTATAGTCATCTCTGCTTGGTTCTTTGTTGCCAACGCTATAGGATAAATAAATAGTTGCTTTTGAATTTAATTCGAAATTAAAACCAATTTTAGGGTTGATGAATCCGAGCGAAGCAGACTGTTGAATATTTTTTAAATTGTTATCATATCCAAGAAAAGAATAATTTACTATACGGTATTGTAAATCTGTATAAAATGAAAATCTTGTTGTTAATGCAAAATTCATTTTCGCAAAAATATTAAAATCGATTTTGCTTGCAGTATCTTTGTAATAGTTATTATGAAGTGTGCTATTTGTAGCATATTGCGCCCAAATTACTTCTCCGTAATGTAAGCCGTCATATTTGTTCCATGCACCGCCTATCGTTGCATTTAATTTTTTGTTGCTATTATAGGAGGTTGAAAAGGTTGTTCCGTAAAAATTATTATCAAGCCACTTTCTTCTAACCAAATTTGTTTGAGTAATGGTGTCAACACCAATATAAATATCGTTTAATCCGAAGTTGCTGAAAGCTTCCCCTTTTTTATATTCTTCAAAATATCCTTTTCCTTTTGTGAAATGCATTGCCAGATTCATATTCCATTTGCGATTAAATTCATGAGAGAAATGCAATTGATAGTAATCTTGTTTGTAATGGTCAACCTGATTTTGATAGGTAAATTGATTGAACGTTCTGCTTTCAGAATTTAACAAGTGAAGTGCATCTTCCTGAGATAAGGCGTTTCTTATAATATAATCATTCATCCCCTGCACATCACCTTTTAAACGTGATTCGGGTATTCCATTCCAAGCTTGGTAGGTTTCTTCTAATCCCGAAAAAGTAATGAACTTAATAATAGATTTTTTTCCATAATAAGCTCCTGATAAATAATAGGATTTAAGATCTGAAGCCGCACGATCTATAAATCCGTCAGAAGATATTTTTGATAAGCGTGCATCAAATGAAAATTTATCATTGATTAAACCGGAACCTACATTTACAGTGTTTTTAAATGTGTTGAACGAACCCCAAGATGTGTTGTATTCACCGTATCCCTTTGGATTTAGTTTAGTTGTCTGTATGTTTAAACTCCCTCCAAAAGCACCCGCTCCATTAGTCGATGTTCCTACCCCCCTTTGAACTTGAATGTTGTCAATGCTTGATGCAATATCCGGTAAATCTACCCAAAAGGTTCCCTGCGATTCTGCATCGTTAAGAGGAATTCCATTAATTGTGACATTGATTCGTGTTGCGTCAATTCCCCGCATTCGTATAGCCGTATAACCTACTCCTGCTCCTGCATCAGATGTAGTTACAATCGAGGGCAGTTGGTTGAGAAGATAGGGGAGGTCTTGCCCAAGATTTTGTTCTTCAATTTGTTGCTTCGATAATTCAGAAAATGCAACTGCTGCCCTTTCATCTATGCGTGTTGCAGAAACAATAATTTCGTCCATCAGAATAGGACTTTCCTTTAATTCAATTGCAATCTCGGATTCATTGTTTTCATTTATTATAATGGTATCTGTTTTTGTAAGGTAGCCAATAAATGAAGTATGCAGCCTATAGGTGCCTTTTTTTAGGTCATTGAATTCGAAACTGCCATCGCTATTGCTTTGTAATGTAATAAATGAACCCTGTATATTCACTGTTGCTCCTGCAATACGTTCGTTTGTATTCTGTTTTCGAACTGTTCCTTTTATACTAAATTGAGCAGATATACTAGCCGAAAGTAAGAGTAATAATCCGGCTAAACTCTTTTTTAATTTTAACATTTGATTTGATTTTTTTAGTTAAAGCTATAGCAGCTAAGGGCAAGCAGCTACTGTTTTTTTAACACAACCAATCCCTACGCAGGCATTACCCTGATCAGGTGCATAAACAGTTGCGATTGGCGCAACTGTTTATTGGGTATAATCTCAGCCAAATAAAAATTGCAGAATAAAATTAATAAATAGCAATTTTTTAAAAAGGCACCCCTTTAAGATGTTGCAAAACTATAAATTAATTTTGGATTAAGACAATAAAATATCCACAGAAGCAATGCAGTTTTTTAATCGTTCTTCTTTTTCTCCTTTTATTATTACATATTTTGCATTGATTTTATTTAATTCTTTTTCATACCAATTGTAAAAATAAATTCTTCTATTTGGATTCTCCCTTAATTGATCTGCTTCCCATGGTATATCGGGATAGGTAAGTAAATATAAGTCATATTTGTTATAGATGATTTTTTGTGAAATCCATTCAGGACAAACATTAAAAACATCTTCGCACCATACTTTTGAAATTATTAATTCAGTATCAGCAAAAAGAATTTTGTTCGCATTTTTCAGTTCCTTCTTTTCTATTTTTAATTGTTCTTTTGCTATATTTAAAATATCAATTAAGGTATAGTTTGATTTTAAATGGGAAAGATATTCACGAGCATATTCTTTCACCCAAACAGTATTATAGTATTTGGCTAAAGCTTCTGATAGGGAGCTTTTGGCAGTACTTTCTGGTCCGATTAGTGCAATCCGGATAATGTCATTTTTTTTCTCCATGAAAAATATCCGGCTATGGCCATAGATGTATAAATGATGTTTAGTAAAGCTAATAAATAGAATCCTCTGTTTCCGAAAAGAAGAATGCCAAGTGCGTCAACGATAATCCAATACAACCAGTTTTCAATCATTTTTTTTGTTGTCATCCACGTTGCTATCAGGCTAAAAGTAGTGATGAATGCATCCAAATAAGGAAGTGCTTGTGTCGAATATTTTTTTGCTAAAATTGCAAACGGTATCCAAATCAGGCAACCCAATAGTATCAGGTAGCCATTTTTTAATTTAGTGTTTTCAGATATCTGTATTTCTTTTTTATCTTTCGATCCATACAACCATTGATACCAACCGTAAAATCCAACAATGGCATAAAAAACATTTAATCCGCTTTCTAAAAATAGATTTCCTGTATAACAAAGATAAACGCTAACTATACTTGCTATAATTCCAAAAAGCCAACCCCATGCGTTTTCAGCTGCAATTAAAAGAATATATATAATCGCTGAAATAAAAATGATCCATTCGGTAATGCTTGTTTGAATGAAATTAGTTTGTATCGAATTATAAATTTCGGAGAAGTTCATTAATTTTTTTATTCGATTGGAATGTTTAACTCCTGAAACCTAGCTACAATTTTATTGAATTCAGCAATGGGATCTTTCTTCTTCCATATAGCGCTGTAAAATGCTAGGCCGTCAAATCCGATTTTGTGTGATTTCTCTATAGCGCTAACATCTATACCACCTCTCGCAATTACTTTTATAGTTGTTTTTTCTATGGCTGATTTTAAGCTGTGTTCTGAAAATCCGCCTTGAAACTTGCTTGTTAGACTATCAAATATCGGACTTAAAAAAATATAACTGTAGGAATGTTTATGTTTGGCTTCAAATAGTTGCCCTATATTATTATACGAACTGGTTATAATCAATGAAGGATTTCTTAATTGAATTAATTTAATTGTAAACCACGTTTTATATTTTCGCTTTATATGAGTTTTCGTTAAATGGATGCCTTTTAAATTAAATTTTCTTGCCAGGTTATGATGCGAGTGAATAATAATTCTGTTGTGGAAGTGTTTCGGAATGGCATTTAATAGATTCTTTGTTGCTTTTGTGGAAAGCTTGTGTTTGCGTAAATGAAAAGATTCCAATCCAGCCTCAAATAATCCAGTAATGAGCTGAGCTTCGTTTTCTAAAATACCTGAACTCGAAATTACAATCAATTTCATTGTTTATTATTTAAATGAATGAATTGTTTCTGCAATGGAATCTAAAAGTGCAGTATTTGTTTCTATGGCGTTTCCTACAACTATTATATCTGCACCAGATTCGCAAGCAGAATAGGCTTTTTCCTTTGAATTGATTCCTCCGCCAATAATAAGTGGAATAGAAATGTTTTTACTGACAATTGAAATCATGCTTTTACTCAAGGCTTGGATTGCTCCGCTTCCGGCATCCATATAAATTAATTTTAATCCCAGTTGTTCGCCCGCCATAGCTGTGCAAGCTGCTATGTCGTCCTTGTCGTATGGGATGGGATTTGTATTGCTCATGTAGGATGCTGAGGTTTGTTTCCCACTCTCTATTAACATATATCCTGTTGAAAGAATTTCTAAACCGCTCGCTTTTAATTGAGGTGCCGCTATTACATGCTTTCCAATTAGTAATTCAGGATTACGTCCCGAAATTAGCGATAATAAAAGAATACCATCTGCGTACTTACTTATCTGTAAATGATTTCCCGGAAAAATAACAACAGGAATCAAGGTGTTGTTCTTTATTGTTTGTATACAATTTTCGATATTTCCATTCGTAATAATACTACCTCCTACCAAAATAAAATCGACACCTGCTTTTTCAGCTTTTAAGATTATTTCGTCCGAATGAAATTTATCAGGGTCAATCAAAAGAGCAAAAAGTTTCTTGCCTTCTGCCTTACTTTTAAATATTTTAGTGTAAATAGATGTTTGCATAAATATCCTTTAGAATGGATTTTCACGCAATATTAAATAATTCATTTGATGGTTTCATTATTTATATCAAAATTAATTTGAGCAGTTAAATATTTTCTTTTTCATTTTTTTTTTAGATATTTACAAAAAAATACCAAAAAAACATATGAAATCTCCATATAATAAAATCAGATTTGTAAGTATTGTTTTAGTTGCATTATTCGGACAGGCAGCTGTAATGGCGCAGGAAACACTTTATCCATTTAGTGAAAAAGGGAAATATGGATATGTGAATAAAACAGGAAAAGTTGTTTTGTCGCCTCAGTTTGAATATGCGGATAAGTTTTTTGAAGGATTGGCCGTTGTGAAACAAGGAGGAAAGCGTGGTTTTATTGATGCAACAGGTAAAATGGTAATTCCTGCTCAGTACGATCAAAAAACAGATGGTTATTTTTCAGATGGCTTAGCATGCGTAAAACAAGGCTCAAAATATTCGTATATAGATAAATCAGGGAAAGTTGTTTTGACTCCTAAATGTGAACATGCTTATAAGTTTTCTGAAGGCATGGCGCGATTGCAGATAGGCTTAAAATTTGCTTATATTGATAAGTCGGGTGCAGTTGTTGTAAAGCCCGAATATGATGGTGGTTGGGATTTTAAAGAAGGTTTAGCGCGTGTGAAGAAAAATGGGAAATGGGGCTTTATTGACAAAACAGGTAAAGTGATTGTTGATTTTAAATACGATGAAACATTTGAGTTTTCAGAAGGATTAGCGAATGTAAGAATAGGGGATGAAAAAAACGGAAAATGGGGGTATATCGATAAATCCGGAAAGATGATAATCGAGTCTCAATTTGATCGTGCGTATATCTTTTCGGATGGATTAGCATGTATTCGTGTTGGAGACTATAAAACCGGAAAATTCGGATACATTGATAAAGCCGGAAAAATAATTATTAATCCTATTTATTCGGGTGCGAGTTCTTATTTTGATGGTTTAGCTTGTATAAGCACAACTCCCTTAACGGGCGGTTTTTTAAAAGACGCAAAATGGCAATACATTGATAAGACAGGTAAAATTATAATATCACGCGGTTCTGATTTCGTTTCTGATTTTAATAAAGGACTTTCTTATGTAAGTTATGCTGGGGTTCTTTCTTATATTGATAAAACAGGTAAAATTGTTTGGCCTTCCGCTAAATAATAATTTTTTTAAAATTTAAACAAGTGCGAAATTTGTTTGTTATTCCAATAACATCTAATTTCGCACTTCTTTTTTAATTTAAAACAACTATAAAAATGTCAAATTCAACCGTGGAAAAATTCGAAAAATACAAAGTTAAGGATATGTCTCTTGCTGCATGGGGACGAAAAGAAATTAAATTGGCAGAAGCAGAAATGCCAGGCTTAATGTCACTTCGTGCCGAATATGGTAAATCTCAGCCTTTGGCAGGAGCTCGTATCGCTGGCTGTTTGCACATGACTATTCAAACAGCTGTATTAATTGAAACACTAAAAGAATTAGGTGCTGAAGTTACCTGGTCTTCTTGTAATATCTTTTCTACTCAAGATCATGCAGCTGCTGCAATTGCTGCAGCCGGAATTCAAGTTTATGCTTGGAAAGGAATGAATGAAGTTGAATTTGATTGGTGTATTGAGCAAACTTTATTTTTTGGTGAAGACCGTAAACCATTGAATATGATACTTGATGATGGTGGTGATTTAACAAATATGGTATTTGATAAATATCCTGAATTAATCAAAGATATTAAAGGATTATCCGAAGAAACAACTACAGGTGTTCACCGTTTGTATGAACGAATGAAAAATGGGACATTGCATATTCCTGCAATTAACGTAAACGATTCAGTAACAAAATCAAAATTTGATAATAAATATGGTTGCAGAGAATCTTTAGTGGATGCCATTCGCAGGGCCACTGATTTAATGTTGGCAGGGAAAGTTGCTGTAGTTGCCGGATACGGTGATGTAGGTAAAGGGTCAGCAGAATCATTAAGTTCACAAGGTGTTCGAGTTATAGTAACAGAAATTGATCCTATTTGTGCATTGCAAGCTGCAATGGATGGGTACCAAGTTCAAAAAATGGATACTGCAGTGAAAGAAGCAGATATTATTGTTACTGCAACAGGAAATAAAAATATTATTTCTGAGCGTCATTTCAGAGCAATGAAAAATAATGCAATTGTTTGTAATATTGGTCATTTCGATAATGAAATAGACATGGCTTGGCTGAATTCAAATTACGGTTCTACTAAAGATGAAATAAAACCTCAGGTTGATAAATATACAATCGAAAATAAAGATGTTATTGTACTAGCCGAAGGGCGACTTGTTAATTTAGGTTGCGCAACTGGGCATCCCTCTTTTGTAATGAGTAACTCATTTACAAACCAAACTTTAGCGCAACTAGAGTTGTGGTTGCATACCGATAATTACGAAAATAAAGTATACACACTTCCTAAACATCTTGACGAAAAAGTTGCCCGATTACATTTAGCTAAAATCAATTGTGAATTAGATGTTTTAAGTGCTGATCAAGCTGCTTATATTGGTGTTGCAGTTGAAGGCCCATTTAAATCAGATGCATACAGATACTAATTAAACTAAATTCATAAAAAAAGCCTGAACATTGTTCAGGCTTTTTTTATGAATTTTTTTATTAATGCAAAGTTTTAAAAGAACACGTTAATTGCTTAATTGTAGATGTGTAAAATATTTCCATCGTAAGATGTGGTGTAGCTTTTTAGAGGTAAGCCTGCGGGAGCCCTCAGAACATTGCCATCAATAATAGAAAACTGTGAATTACAACAGGTATCGGTTGCAATAATGTTTGTAGCATCAACATATACTGTTGCACAAACATCGTTTGAGTTATAAGTGCAATTTCGGTCAAAAGCCATAAATTCGGAAGTTGATTTTCTATAGAGTAAAATACCCCTAGCTCCTCCAGTAATATAGCACCAACCGCCTACAGCCGTTAAGTTGATGAATAAAGGGTCGGTTGTATACAAGTAGATATTTACAGGTGTTATTGGTACACCGTTGTTTTCATCTTTTTTACAAGAAAAAATAGTCATCATTATAATGATTAAAAAAAATAAAGAAGTATAAAATGTTTTTCTTTTCATGATTACATAACAAATTTAATGTTTATTTATTTAGAGAAGCAAACAAAATTTTATAGTAATAAATCCCTAAATTTGTATTAAATATAAAAGAATGAAATTTCTCTTTAAAATAATTGCAGGATCACTTATTTGTTTATTGCCTTTGACCTCTTTAGCACAAGAAAAAGCAATTGAAAAAGCGCCAGCAACAAGTCGAGTTCAGAAAAAGGCAGCGAAGAAAAAGTGGAAAGAACAACGGAAGATGGAAATGCAGCATGAAAAGGCTGTAAAAAAGCACCACAAGCGACTTCAGCAGAAGAAAACGCTTAAAACAATGCGAAAAGAGAAGCAGAAAGGGGAGAAGCTAAGAAAAAACAAAAGAGAGTTCTTTTTAGTGAGGTGGTTTAAAAATCGACATCAATAATAACTTATTTTACTAACCCTTACGAAAAATATTTTTAAAATAAATGAATAAAATGTAACATTTTTATTTTTATTTTGTATACTTGCATATAATTTAGTATTTAAAACAACATCCCGCCAATTTATTTACAAATAGTATTTTTGTAAATAAGCCAATCAAATTTTGTATTTATTTTTTTTTATTTTGGACTCAATTGCTTGATTTCATTCTCTTTTAGAGTTTTATCTGAGTGATTGTTGAAAAGTAAAAAAATGTTAAAAAAAATTTGTTTATGAATTTTAATTATTCATATATTTACGCACTTGATTTTGCACGAAAATTATTTTAAATAAATATTAAGAATATGCTAAGAAAATTACTTTCCACCTTGTCCGTAGTTGTTTTGTCAGTAGGCCTGACATTTGCACAAAACGAGTCTGCCATTAAGGTAAAACTAACTGATAAAGCAAATAAAGAAACGATTCCTTTTGCCAATGTTGTTGTTGACATGGGAGGGATACAAGCAGGAGTTGGTACAACGAATATCGATGGTGAATTAACTATTAAGCCATTAAGTCCAGGAAGATATTCTGTTAAAGCAACGTATGTCGGATATCAAAGTGTTGAAATTAAAGATGTATCGGTTTCTGTTGGTAAAACAGTATATTTAAATATTGAGATGGCTGCCGGACAACAATTAGATGTTGTTGAAGTAATTGAATATTCTGAACCATTAATCGATCCAGACACGAAATCGGGTGGAACGGTAACACGTGAGGAATACCAAAATATGGCTTCAAAAAATATTAATTCAGTAGCTTCTACAACGGCAGGTATTTATCAGAAAGATGAAGGTGGTGAATTAAATATCCGAGGTTCCCGTTCAAATGGTACGGCTTATTATGTGGATGGTCAGAAAGTAATTGGAAGCTCTGGCGTGCCTCAAGGTGGTGTTGAACAGGTTACTTCTATTACCGGTGGAACTCCTGCTGAGTATGGTGATGCAACTGGTGGTATTATCGCAATCACAACAAGAGGTCCAGCAAGTAAATATACTGGGGGTATCGAGTTGATTACTTCCGGTGCAGGTGAAAAAAATGGCAAAAGCAGAGGATTAGACGCCTTCGGTTATAACTTTATTGGTTTCTCTTTAAATGGTCCTTTATTAATGAAAAAGGATTCCGTTAATAATATTAATAAACCAGTTTTAGGATTCAGTTTGTCCGGACAAGTTGTATCGGAAAAAGATCCTGACCCTTCAGCAATTGGTTTTTATCAAATTAATCCTGATAAATTGGCTCAGTTAGAGCAATCTCCTCTTCGCCCCTCTCCTCAAGGTAATGGTTATGTTTTGAATTCAGAATATGTTAAAATGGATGATCTTGAAAAAATCAAGGCACGTAATAATGTATCATCCAAAGCACTGAGTTTAACAGGTAAATTACAATATCAGCCAAGTTCAAATTTGAGTATTACTTTAGGTGGATCTGTTGATTACAATAAATCACAAGATTTTACTTATGAATATGCCTTGTTTAACCCTTCTAATAATGCCGAGATAACAAAAAATACTTGGAGAGTTTATGCTAAATTAACTCAAAAGTTTAACGCTGCCACAGCTAAAGAAGAGGAGAAATCTTCATCTGTAATTAAAAATGCTTATTTCACTTTACAAGCAGGTTACGAAAAAACAACGGAGAAAACTCAAGATGACAATCATAGAGATAAATTTTTTGATTATGGTTATATTGGTAAGTTTACTCAAACAAAAGAAAAATCGTATAGTCCAGATACAAAATTTATTTATGACGTTGATGGTGATGGGTTAACTGATTCCGTTAATGCTTTCTTCCTTGATGGTTATTCTGATGTAAGTCTTGCGTACACTCCTGGTGACGTAAATCCTACAGGTACTCCTTATACAAATCAGTTTTATGAGTTTTATGGTGCTCAAAATGTAGTAAACATCTTTGATGTTCAATCCGGTTTAGGTTTGGCAAATGGTGACAGACCACGAAACGTTTATTCTACTTGGTACAATACTGGTCGTCAATTTAACGGATACAGTACTGAAGACCGTTCTCAGTTCCGTGTGTTTGCAAATTTTTCAGCAGATATCAAAAGACACGCTATTCAATTAGGATTTGAATATGAACAACGTGTTCAAAGTAAATACTCACTTAATCCAATCGGATTGTGGACTAGAATGCGTGAGTTGGCGAATTATCACATCACACAGTTAGAAGATGATGGTATCAATGATGCAATCTTAAATACGGATGCTCAATATTTGCCTGATGGAACTCTTAGTCCTTATGCATACTATGATTTTAATCGCAAAAATGTAGCTGAAGACCAAACCTTGTTTAGTAAAAGCGTAAGAGAAGCATTGGGTTACAATGTGAATGGTACCGATTGGTTAGACATTGATTCTTATGACAAAGACATGTACAGTTTGGATATGTTTAGTGCTGATGACTTATTAAACATTGGTGGTACAGGGGTAGTTGCTTATTATGGCTATGACCATACTGGTAAGAAAACGTCAGGAAATCCAAGCTTGGACGATTTCTTTACTAAGAAAGGTGAAAATGGATATTTAACTCGTGAGATCGGAGCATACCGCCCTATTTATGTAGCTGGATATATTCAGGATCGTTTCGATTTTAAAGATTTAAAATTCAATGTAGGTGTTCGTATCGATCGTTTTGATGCAAACCAAAAAGTATTAAAAGATAAATATTTATTATACGAAGCAAAAACTGCAGGAGAGCTTGATATTGCTGGTCGTCCTTCAAATATTGGTGATGATTTTGTTGTATATGTGGAAGATGGAGCAAATCCTAGTGTGAATCAAGTTGTAGGTTATCGTGATGGAGATACCTGGTACAATGCAAGCGGAACGGAAGTAAATGACCCAAGCGCTGCTTTAGGTCAGGGTGCCGGTCAAGTTCAGCCCTTCTTGGTTGATCCAAGTAAAAAAGAAGGATTAACGTCTAAAGTATTTAAAGATTATGTTCCACAGGTAAATATTTTACCTCGTATCGCATTTTCATTCCCTATTTCTGATGTTGCTAATTTTTATGCACATTATGACGTATTGTCTCAACGTCCGCCAGAACGTAACCGATTGGATCCATTACAATACTTAGGTGTTATTAATAATCAATCTGATTATGTGAATAATCCTGATTTGAAATCAGAAAAAACAACCGATTACGAGTTAGGTTACCAGCAAGTGTTAAACGAAAAGAAAAATTCATCTCTTCAATTATCATTGTTTTATCGTGAACTTAAAGATTTAGTTCAAACAACGAATGTTGTTCAAGCGTATCCAACTACTTACAAGTCTTTCTCAAATGTGGATTTTGGAACAGTAAAAGGATTATCAATTGCTTACGATTTGAGAAGAACAGCTACTGGTGTTTCATTAACAGCTAATTATACTTTGCAATTTGCTGATGGTACTGGTTCAAGTACAACTGATGGACAAAACCTTGTTTCTTCAGGAGTGCCGAATTTAAGAACTACTCACCCTTTAGATTTTGACCAACGTCACACAATTACATTAAATGTTGATTACCGATTTGGTGCAGGTAAAGATTATCGTGGTCCTCGTTTAAAATTAAGAAAAGGTAAAGAAAATGAAAAAGTGATCACCTTATTGGAAAATGTGGGAGCTAACATTGTTTTTAGAGCGGGTTCCGGAACTCCTTATAGTAAACAAGCGAACATTACCCACGAAGGTCAATTTGGTATCGGTGGTGGAAACACTGCTCTTGACGGACAGATCAATGGTTCAAATTTACCTTGGTCATACAAAATTGACTTAAGAATTGACAAGCAAGTTGAATTGAACTGGAAAGGTAAAAAAGAAGGTGCTGAAAATAAAACAGCTAACCTAACTATCTACTTGCAAGTGTTAAACTTATTAAATACTAAAAATGTATTGAACGTTTATAAAGCTACAGGTAACCCTGATGATGACGGTTATTTGAGTTCAGCTGCTGCTCAGACAATTATTTCTAGTCAAAATGATCCTGAATCATTTAGAGATTTATATTCAGTTAAAATTAATGACCCTAGCTATTATAGCCGACCTCGTGTTATTCGTTTAGGTTTATTACTTGATTTTTAATTTTATTCAATTTAAAAATTTTTAATGCTACTTAATAATTACAATATGAAGAATCGTTTCAAATTAATTCTAACTGCATCTGCTTTTACTTTCTCAATTGCTATCCAAGCAAGAGAGAATGTAGGAAGAAGTATTGCAACATCCCAAAGTCAACTAAAATCTGTTATGGCATTGTGCGCTCCTGCTGCTGCCAAAGAGGATTTGGATATTAATAATGTTAGAGCTACCATATTAACCGGTGGAGATATGTGGTGGGATCTTGTGAATGGTAAGTACTTGGTTCCAAAACCTGCTCCTGGATTAAATGGTCCAACTTCATTGTTTGCCGGTTCCCTTTGGATTGGTGGTTTTGATGCAAGTAATACCTTAAAGGTTGCTGCCATGACGTATCGTCAAACAGGTAACGATTTTTGGCCTGGTCCTCTTACTTCTTCCGCTACTACTGAAGCAACTACCTGTTTAACATGGGATAAGTTTTTTAAAGTAGATAAAAAGGATGTATCAACTTATATTAATTGGTTTAATGGTGGAAGTGTTGGTGCAAATCCTACTGGTGCATCAGCTATGGATGCAATCTTAAATTGGCCTGCTATCGGACCGGAAGGTCAGCCTATGGCTCCCTATTACGATGCCAATGGAAATGGTGTTTATGATCCCTATGCTGGTGACTATCCTGATTTCTGGTTAGGAACAGGTTCTCGTCCTGATCCTTCTCCTGGTGTTCTTGCTGATCCTTGTGATGCTGAATTATTTGGTGATCAGGTACTTTTCTGGGTATTTAATGACAAAGGAAATGTTCACTCTGAATCGGGTGGTGCTTCTATTGGTTTAGAAATTCAAGCGCAGGCTTTCGCTTTTCAAACAAATGATGTAATTAATAACATGACCTTCTATCATTATAATATTATCAACAAATCTTCTTTCCGTTTGGATAGCACTTATTTTGGTGTTTGGGTAGATCCGGATTTAGGTTCTGCTTCTGATGACTTTGTTGGTTGCGATGTTGGATTAGGTTTAGGTTATTGTTATAATGGCGACTTAGTTGATGATAACCCACCAGCCGGACAAATACCTTACGGAGTAAACCCTCCTGCTATTGGTTGTGATTTCTTTGAAGGTCCTTATGCTGATCCAAACGGCGCAGATGATTTAGCATCAGCCGTTCCAGCAAGTTATGTCAACTATGGCGATGGAATTGTTGACAACGAGCGTATCGGTATGTCTAAATTCGTTTATTACAATAATGATGCATCTGTAACGGGTAATCCTTCCGGAGCGGTTGATTTTTATAATTACCTAGCTGGTGAGTGGAGAGATGCAACAACCATCACTTATGGCGGAACCGGTCACTTAACGGGTGCTGCTTGTGATTATATGTTCCCTGGTGCTTCTGATCCAACCGGATTTGGTACAAATGGAACGTCACAAGCTCCTTGGGATGAAGTAACTGTTGGTAATGTTCCTGATGACAGACGTTTCTTGCAAAGTGCTGGTCCATTTACTTTACAACCTGGTGCTGTAAATACAATCACGACTGGTTTGGTTTGGGCTAGAGCAACACAAGGTGGTAACTTAGCTTCTGTAACTTTAATGAAAGGTGCTGATGCAAAAGCACAAGAACTTTTTAATAATTGTTTTGCATTGTTGAGTGGACCAGATGCTCCAAATTTAGTTGTTCAGGAATTAGCAAATGAGGTTATTTTGACTTGGTCTAACCCTAAAACGTCCAATAATTATAATGAAGCATATACTGAGGATTATGATAAATCAACTGGTAGCGATTCACTATACCGTTTTCAAGGATATATTGTTTATCAATTAAAAGACGAAACAGTTACTTCTGCTGACCTTTATAATGTTGATAAAGCACGTATTGTTCTTCAGTGTGATAAAACAGATAATATTAAACAAATTGTTAACTTCTCGAACGATGTGGCTTTACAAGCACTTGTTCCTCAGGAGATGGTAAATGGTTCTGATCTTGGAATTGTTCATTCTATTTCAGTTACAGAAGATAAATTTGCTGTTGGAAACACAGCATTGATTAATCACAAAACCTATTATTTTGCAGTGATTGCTTATGGATATTCTCCTTCATTGGTAAATCCTGATTTTGAAATTCCAAAAGACTATTTCCCGTTCATTGCAGGTAATAAATCTGCCGATGGTTTCTTTAGTCATTCTGCAATTCCACACATCACCTCTCCTGAAGCTTATGGAACGGAAGTACATTCTTCTTATGGAACAGGTCCTAAATTAACACGAATTGAAGGTCACGGAAATGGTGGAAATGTGTTGGATTTAACAGCATCAACTATTTCTGAAATATTAAGTTCATCAACTTCACGCGTAGTTAATCCAACATATGAAACAAGCCGTGGACCAGTTAATATTAAAGTAGTAGATCCATTAAATGTTCCGGTTGAAAATAGTTTTGAGTTCAAATTAGTTGGAATTACTTCTGCAGCGAATTGGCAATTAATTAACTTAACAACGAATGATACTGTTTTCTCAGATAAAACGATTGCGATTGCTAATGAACAATTGATCAATGGTCAGCCTTCTGGAGAAACAAATATTAATAATGCCATTCCTTCTTGGGGTATTTCTGTAAATGTTTCCTTTACAAATGATCCTGGTTTGGCAGCTGTAAAAAATGGTTTCCTTGAAGCAACGGTATCTTATTCTGATGATACGAAGCAATGGTTAGTTGGTTTAGCTGATGAAGAGGGTCCTAGTGATGCAAACTGGATACGTTCAGGTTCTGCTGTATTTACTGCTTCTGACGAAATAGTTTATAATGATGCCGCAGGAACTGGTACAGATCCGAATCAGGATTATGAAAATATTATCGGAAAAACGTGGGCTCCTTACCGTGTTTGTGCTACCGGTCTTGCTACTGATCCTGTTGCAACATCTGTTTATGCTAAAGGCGCCCCTGCATGGCCTACGAATATTTCTTTAAATAAAATTGCAAACCTTGCTTCAGTTGATGTTATAGTAACTGCTGATAAGTCACTATGGACACGTTGCCCTGTTTTGGAAGAGTGTGACGATAAATTATTAGCTGTTGGTGGTGCAAGAAAGTTGTTTATGCGTAAACAAGCATCTGTAGATAAGAATGGTGTTGCTAATTTCCCTTCAACAGACAACAATGATTTTTCTGAAGGTATGGGTTGGTTTCCAGGGTACGCAATTAATATTGAAACGGGTGAGCGTTTAAACATGGCTTTTGGTGAAGATTCCTGGTTGGTTACTGACAATGGAAATGATATGAAATGGAATCCAACGGGTTCAAGATATTCAGGAACGCGTGATCCTCGTTTTGGTGGTAAACATTATGTATATATCTTCGGTCATAATGGCGATGCAACATTCCCTGCAACAGACGCTCAGTTGCCCTCTGAATTAAGAGACATCCCCCGCTATGATAAAGGTGCTGCTCTGTATAAATTATTGAATGCTGCTGCTCTAACAGCAGGTACTTCTACAGTTGGTGGAACTAGTGATGCTTATAAGCGTGAAGCATTTACCGATGCAATGTGGGTGAATATTCCATTACTTGCTCCTGGACATGCATTGTTTGAGTCTACTGTAAAATTCAGAATTAGGGTAGCGAAATCTTATCAAAAAGGATATACAACTTCTTCAGCTACAACCGCAGATACATCTTTAACACCTCAGAATTCGAATTTGCCAATGTACGCTTTCAATTCAGCAGATATCGAAACACATAAAAATGATGCTGTAACGGCTAAAAATGCACTTGATCTGATCAATGTAGTTCCGAATCCCTATTATGCTTATTCTGCATACGAGAAAAAGGCTTTGGAGAACATCGTGAAAATTACGAACCTTCCTGTAAAATGTAACATTTCAATCTATACATTGAATGGTACACTAATCAGAAAATTTAGTAAGGACGATTCTAAAACTTCTTTGGATTGGGATTTGAAAAATCAAGCAAGAATTCCCATTGCAAGTGGTATGTATATTATTTACATCAAAGTTCCTGATGTTGGAGAAAAAACATTAAAATGGTTTGGTGTATTGCGTCCTACAGATTTGGATTCATACTAATCTGAGAAAATTAATTGTATTAGAACAAAGATTCATAAATATTTAGATATGAAAAAATATAATAAAATAGTAGCACCACTTGCCTTTTTAGGCTTGTTTTTAGCGACAACTAATCATGCATTAGCAGGCAACCCAGATCGATCAGGTCAGGCTGGTGCAACCGAATTGTTAATCAACCCTTGGGCTCGAAGTTCCGGATGGGCAGGTTCAAATATTGCTGGTGCAAAAGGTTTGGAAGCAATGTTTTTAAATGTAGCAGGTACTGCCTTTACTAAAAAAACAGAGTTGATGTTTGCCCGAACAAATTGGTTAAAAGGAACAGATATCAACATCAATTCTTTTGGTTTAACTCAACGCGTTGGTGAAACCGGTGCTATTGGTCTTTCAATCATGTCAATGGATTTTGGAGATATCGAAATTACAACTGTTGAAAACCCTGAAGGTGGTGTAGGTACTTTTTCTCCTCAGTTTGTTAACATCGGTTTGTCATATGCAAAAGGTTTCTCAGACAATATTTATGGTGGTTTAACACTGAGAGTTATTTCAGAGAAAACAGCTAACGTAAGTGCAAGAGGTATCGCCTTTGATGCAGGTATTCAGTATGTATCCGGGAAATACAACCAGATTAAATTTGGTATTTCCTTAAAAAATGTTGGACCTCGTATGAAGTTCAGTGGTGATGGATTATCTATGAAAGCTGAAATCCCAGGTAGTACTGTTGGAACAACCTATACTGTAGAAAACAGAACGGCTCAATTTGAATTACCTTCATTATTGAATATAGGTGGTGGTTATGATTTCTATTTAAAGAAAGATAGTATTTCTATGAAAACACACAGAATTACAGTTATGGGTGCATTTACATCTAATTCATTTGAGAAAAATCATTTAAAAATTGGTTTGGAGTATGCTTGGAGAAATATGTTAATGGTTCGTGTTGGATATTGTCATGAGAAAGATATCCTAGACAAGGATAAAAGAACAACTGTTTTTACAGGCCCAAGTGCTGGTTTTACAGTTGAAATTCCATTCGGTAAAAATAAATCAACTTTTGGGTTAGATTATTCTTACAGAGCTACAGATCCTTTCCAAGGAACTCACTCTATCGGTGCGAGAATCAACTTGTAAATATTTTTATTATATTTGCATTGTAAAAGAGTCCTGCAGAAATGCGGGATTCTTTTTTATTTTAACCAACACATTTAACCATGTCAATTTCTTATTTTACTGAAGAAGGATTAAAGAAACTAAAAGAAGAATTACACCAACTAAAGGTGCATGACCGTTCTTATATTTCGAAACAGATAGCGGAAGCAAGAGATAAAGGCGATCTTTCCGAAAATGCCGAATATGATGCTGCAAAGGAAGCACAGGGCTTATTAGAGCTTAAAATCTCTAAAATGGAAGAGGTGTTGAGTAATGCTCGGTTGATTGATGAATCTACGTTGGATATGACGAAAGTGCTTATTCTTTCGAAAGTGAAAATAAAAAATATAGCAACAGGAGCTACTATGACCTATACGCTTGTTGCTGAAAATGAAGCTGATTTGAAAGCAGGCAAGATCTCTGTTGATTCTCCTATAGGGAAAGGATTGTTAGGTAAAAAAGTAGGGGATACAGCCGATATTACCGTTCCTTCAGGAATAATGAAGTTTGAAATTGTTGAACTGTCTCGCTAATCTATGCCAAGTATATTTACTAAAATAATTTCCGGAGAAATTCCCAGTTATAAGATCGCTGAAACTGATCAATTTTTAGCTTTTCTGGATGTTTTTCCTCTTGTACACGGTCATGTTTTAGTGGTTCCAAAGAAAGAAACGGATTTTATTTTTGATATTGAAGATGCTGAACTTTCTGAAATGATACTTTTTGCAAAAAAAGTTGCAAAAGCCCAAAAGGCAGCAATTGTTTGCAAGCGCATTGGAGTTGCCGTTATTGGATTGGAAGTACCTCATGCACATATTCATCTAGTGCCAATGAATACAGCAAATGACGTAAATTTTACCCAACCGAAAATAAAACCGACTGCCGCTGAGTTAAACGCTATAGCCGAAAAGATCAAGTCCAAACTTTAATTCATCCTTTTTTATCTGGATATTCTGCTAAATAGGCTTTCCAGCCTGTGTAGGATTTTGAAGTTGTGCCTGGTTTACGCTGAAAATGGTGACAAACCGCAGCTGCTAGGCCATCGGTGGCATCTAAAAATTCTGGTGTTTCTTTGAAATTTAATAATGTTTTTAGCATTGCCGCTACTTGTTCCTTTGAAGCATTGCCACTTCCTGTAATGGATTGTTTTATTTTTTTTGGGGAATATTCATTTACAGTTAAATCTCTTGATAAAGCACCTGCTATTGCTACCCCCTGAGCTCTGCCAAGTTTTAGCATAGATTGCACGTTTTTTCCAAAAAAAGGTGCTTCAATTGCGAGTTCTTCAGGTTTATATTCTTCAATTAAGGAAACAACACGTTCAAATATTTTTTTTAGTTTTAATGCAGGGTCTTTGATTTTTTCTAAACGCAAAACCCCCATCACAATCAATTCCATTTTATTACCTTTCACATGAATCAGTCCGTATCCAAGAATATTTGTTCCCGGATCTATTCCCAAAATTATTTTATCGGATTTGTTCACGTTTGCTTATGTATATTTTTGTTTAAGATTCGTCTTTCTTTCGTGATAATCCGATCTCTTTTTGCTAATATTGTTGAAGAATGAATACCTCTTTTAATAAGCATTTTTACAAAGTTATAAGTCTTTTTATAAAGACGGCTATTTTATTCTTTTCATTTTATTTTATTTGGGAAAAGCTTAAAAAGGCTCCTTTGTTCTTTAGTTTCCCCCTTTTATTTTCTGCTGAAAATTATTTAATTACGTTAGCTATTGTTTTGTTAATGTTTCTGAATTGGAGCATAGAAGCATTAAAATGGAAACAGTTGATTGCTCCGCTTGAGTCGATTACTTTTTTAGTATCATTCAAAGCAATTTTTTCCGGAATAACCGTTAGTATTTTTACTCCGAACAGGGTGGGGGAGTTTGCAGGAAGAGTTTTCTTTTTAGAAAAAGCAGATAAAATTCAAGGAGCCATTGTGAGTTTGATCGGTAGTTTGATGCAACTGTCTGTTACTCTATTAACAGGTGTTTTCGCGTTTTTTACTTTAGATAAAAAGCATTCTACTTTTTTTAACGTTCATCGCTTTTTTTCTAATGAATTCTTTTTGTTTTTAAGTTTGTTTTTGACATTGTTAATTGCAACTTCGCTTTATATATTTTTTAAAAGACAAATCATCTTACTCCGATTCAGAAAATATATAGATACTTTTCAACTTTATACGATGAAGGAGTTGAATATAATTTTTTTATTATCCTTCATCCGGTATGTTGTATTTTCAATTCAATATTATTTTGCACTTTGTTTATTCGGTATTCATGGCGAATTGGTTGTTGTTTTTTCACTAATAGCGCTTACATTTTTTGTTACCTCTGCTATCCCTACATTTGCGCTAACTGAAATTGCAGTCAGGGCAGGAGTTGCTATTTATTTTTTCGGTGCAATTTCTTTTGCTAGTTCATCTATTATAGGGGCATCACTTTTTATATGGATCATTAATCTTGCCGTTCCAGCTATATTGGGTTCGCCATTTGTTTGGAAATTGAAATTTTTTAAAGAATAAAATGGAATTTTTATTTATAATCATTTTATCGGTCGGCATACTTTTAGGCGCGCGCTATCTTATTTTGATTGCAAGTTATTGCTATGCTTGGGTAAAAACAAAAGAAGAGATTACGATTGCTGATGCGTTTGTTTTTGTAAGTGTAATTGTTCCTGCACGAAATGAAGAAAAAAACATTGAACGATGCATAGATGCAATTCTTGCACAACATTATCCTTCTGTAATGTTTGAGCTTATTCTAATTGATGACCATTCTGAAGATTCTACTTTTCAAATTATTGAATCATATGTAGAAAAATATCCTCAAGTAAAATTTGCTCAACTTCAGGGTAATCAATTAGGAAAGAAACATGCCGTGAATTGTGCAATTGCAATTGCAAAAGGAACACTCGTTGTAACAACCGATGCTGATTGTGAAATGGGGACAAGCTGGCTTTCTTCCATTGTTTCATTTTATCTGAAAACAAATGCGAAGATGATTGTTTCACCAGTAGCATTTTATGATGAGAAAAGTTTGTTTGAAAAGATGCAGAGTATCGAATTTATGGCATTGATGTCTTCTGGAGGAGCTTCTTTATATTATTCTAAAGCGATTATGTGCAATGGTGCAAATTTGTGTTATCAAAAAGATGTTTTTATGGAAGTTGGCGGATATGTTGATTCAGATGAAAAGGCTTCTGGCGATGACGTATTGTTAATGTATAAGATCAAAAAGAACTATCCGGAAGGAGTTGTTTTTTTGAAAAGCAAAGATGCAATCGTCTATACAAAGGCAGTAGATACAATCAAAAAGTTTGTTCAACAGCGGAAAAGATGGGCATCAAAAGGTTTTTTTGCTTTAAATAAGGAAACCAAAGTGGTAGCATTACTCATTTACTTTTTTAACATTTACCTTGTCTTTGCTCCAATTGTTGGCATTGTATGCTTCAAAAACAGTTCATTCTTCCTATTTTACATAGAAACTTGCCTTATTCTTTTTGGAATTAAATGCATTATTGATTTATTGTTATTATTTTTAGCGGCATCTTTCTTTAATAAGAAACGTTTTTTAATATTATTCTTGCCCGAACAAATCATTTATTTGATGTATGTTGTCTTGTTTGGTTTATTGGGATCAATAGGAAAATACGAATGGAAAGGTCGCAAAACAAATTAACGAATGTCTAAAAAAGAAGATTCATATTCACGCTCCCTTTCCTATTTCGCTTGGCAGCGATTGAAAAAGAATAAACTGTCGATATTTGGGTTGATCGTTATTTTTTTATGTATGATTTTGGCGATCCTTGGATTTGCTATTACTCCTGATGCTACACCTGATGCAAACGACCAATTGTTGGAACTTTCTAAAAAGCCGCCCGGATTCGAAATTAAAATGCTACGGATTCGAAAAAATGAACCATCCCATGCTGTAAACTTTTTTACAAAAATGATCTACGGTGAAGTAAGTGATTTCAGATCTATTCCTTTTTCTGATTATCATTTTGAAGGAAACGATATAGTTGTTCGTGAGTATACTGGTGACGAAAAACGACAAGGGACAGATCTTAGATACAACTTGGCTGATGCGGTTTACGCGATTGATTATAATACACCCATAGAAAATAATGTTCAAAAAGGATATACCGAGTTTTATGAATTTGGAAGCGATACTAAAATTAGAAAAACAGTTGTTGAATTAAGAGCAGAAGTGCTGAAGAATTATATAGTTAAACGCAAGTATATTTTGGGTACTGATCCGGCAGGTAGGGATTTGTTGAGTAGGTTAATTATAGGAACACGGGTTTCTTTTTCTGTAGGATTTGTTTCTGTTTTTATTTCTGTTGTAATCGGAATCTTAATGGGCGCTTTGGCTGGTTTCTACAGAGGAAGAGTGGATAATGTGATTGTTTGGATTATTAATGTAGTTTGGTCTATCCCTACCTTGTTGCTAGTAATTGCAATAACACTCGCATTAGGGAAAGGTTTTTGGCAGGTTTTTGTGGCTGTAGGTTTAACAATGTGGGTTGAAGTTGCACGTGTCATTCGCGGACAAGTAATGAGTTTGCGGGAAAAAGAATTTATTGAAGCAGGAAGAGCATTGGGATTCACTAATTACCGAATCATCATGCGACATGTATTACCAAATGTAATGGGTCCTGTGATTGTTATTTCTGCTGCCAATTTTGCTTCTGCAATATTAATTGAGGCAGGATTAAGTTTTCTTGGTATTGGTGCACAGCCTCCTACAGCCTCTTGGGGTGCAATGATTAACGCACACCGTGGATATATTATTGGCGACTCTCCCTATCTTGCTTTTTTACCTGGTATGGCAATTATGGTAATGGTTTTAGCCTTTGTGCTTTTAGGAAATGGTTTGCGTGATTCATTGGATACAAAATCGATAGATGATGATCAGATTATGTATTAAAAAAAAGCGCTATCTAAATAAAAAAGAAAACGCCATACAATAATTGTATGGCGTTTTCTTTTTTACGCTTTAGTTCTTAAAAAGGAAGATCGTCTTCTTGGGTAGCTGCTGTAAATGTTTCTGCAACATTGTTGTTATCTATTGGCATAATAGTGTCTGAACCAACGTTGCTTCCTTCAATTCTCCATGCTTCAAGTGTATTGAAATATTTTATTTCATTTTTCGGGCTTGTCCATTCGCGACCACGTAAGTTAAAGTGAACTTTTATTTCCGCTCCAACAGCGAAGTTATCAATTAAGTTGCATTTGTCCTGCGTTAATTGAAACGAAATGTGTTGAGGATATTGAGAAGAATTGTCTGTTAAAACAAATTCTCTTTTTTTGAATTTTTCAGATACTTGTTGCGCTTCGCTTTTTACTTTTAAGATCCCTGTGATGTCCATTTTGCTTTTGTTTATATTGTTATTACTTTAATTGATTCTTATTAATGTTGGAAAGATAGTAAAACCTTCCAAGCTTCATCCACTTTATTAGTATCTAATAATTTTTTTGCAATATGGTGCAGATGATCCTCTAATTGGTCCAGCTTTTTGCCATAAACGTCAACTGCCTCATTAATAGCACCAGAGTTTTTATATGCAATTACATCCGTTTCAGAAGGAATATTTTCAACATTTCCGAGCTGTCCTAAATTGTTACCTGTCAATACTTTTGAGTTTCGGATGAAGTTCGGAAGCTGATCTACCCCAATTCCTAAGTTTAAAAGAGGCTTAGCAACTTCAAACAATGCGCTGCCATTCGTTCTGCTATACCAGTTTCCGCCCATACGCGCCACCAGGTCTATTTTATTCGGATCGATTTGTTTGTTGACATCAAGAACATTTTCGCTGATATGAATTAATACCACCTCGCAAATGATTAGATTGCCAGCTCCGCCTTTATCACCAAGTTCAATAACCTGTTTCACAATGCACTCAAGCTGTGCAGGTGATTCTTTTACCCTAAATGGTTTTATTCTTTCTGATGCAAGTTGGGTAAATCCTGCTTTGGTAAATTCATTTGTTCCTTCAGGATATTCGGTGCTTGCTAGGCTCATTTGCTGCACCATGTCAAAACTTACCATGTTAATAACAACCTCAGGAACTTCTTTCACGTTGTTATAGGTATGTTTTGTAATTCCTGTTCTTCCACTTCTGGCAGGAGAAAAGATTGCTATAGGCGGGTTTGCACTAAAAACATTGAAGAAACTAAATGGAGCCAAATTCGGATTCCCGTTTTTATCGATTGTACTAGCAAATGCAATAGGACGCGGAGCAACAGCACCAAGCAGGTAGCTGTGTAAAACAGGTATTGAAACTTCTTTAGGATCTATCGTCAACATAATATATATTCGTCAACAAAAATAAAACATTATTTAAAAGCTTGCTAATTATGTTATCAACTGCTGTTAATATGTTGTATTTGATGGGAGTTTACCTTAATGCCTTTCATGTTTTTTTCTTTATTTGTTTTGTTTTAAAAGAAATAAAGAACAATGTTTTAAAAAATCTGAAAAACAATGCGTCATTTTAATAAAAATCATATCTTTGCCCCCCTATAGAATAAAAACACGATGTCGCTTTTTGCGAAGTAGCAAAAACCGTAGACGCGCTAGTTGAGTTAAAGATTTAGTAAATAATAATGCGGATGTGGCATTTTTTGCGATGAAGCAAAAACCGTAGACGCGCTAGTTGAGTTAAAGATTTAGTAAATAATAATGCGGATGTGGCATTTTTTGCGATGAAGCAAAAACCGTAGACGCGCTAGTTGAGTTAAAGATTTAGTAAATAATAATGCGGATGTGGCGTAATTGGCAGCCGCGCCAGACTTAGGATCTGGTGCCGCAAGGCGTGGGGGTTCGAGTCCCTTCATCCGCACAAAACAAAACCGTAAACCTTTAGATATAAAGTGTTTACGGTTTTTTTGTTTTGCGTTTTAGTCCAAAATAAGTCCATAATTCTAATTTTTCTCTTTTCTTATACATAGATACCTACATTTAATACACAGTTATATTCCTTCTTCAGAACTCGAATTAAACAGTAAATTAGCTTCATCAATCCCCAATACCTTTTAATAAAAATATGGAGTTTAGAAACTACTTAAAAAACGAGGCGATACTGAAAAGCCATAGTTGCTAATAGTATAGTTGCTAATAGTATAGAAGTTGAAGTAATTGGGTATTATTTCAAAGACCAATTACTTGGCATAATGCAAAAAGGGGATGCAACATCCCCTTTTTATTTTAAAATCACTTTTTATTTTAAACCAATTTACTTGCTTTTTTCTTTGCAATCTACATTTACATCAATAACCTTATCCGTTATCATATTACTACCATACATTAAATCAAAGTACCCGCCAATCCAAAGACCTGTAAGAAGATTTAATAAGAAAACGTGATTACTTCTTACAGGCAATTCAAATTGCTTATCAGGACACCCATCTGATTTGATTGTGTATAATTTAGTTAAGTCCCTTCTATAAACTTTAATCACTTCGTTTGTTTTTCCGATTTCAGATAAGTTCTGAATTACCTTTCCGTCTACATTTGACTTAAAAGTTATTTTTTGTTTTCTACCCGTAAGAATTGTTGCGCAGCTTGAAGTAAGCATTATAGCAACTACAAATACACCTAATGTTAATTTTCTCATTTTTCTAATTGTTTAATTGTTTAATGAATTTTACCTGAAGCGTTCTGATTAGTTTTATTCTGTTATTAATACCAACTACCTGTAATCGTTACGGAAAGAGAACCATTAGACTTTGATATCGAAGTGGGATAACCACTTTTATGGTCATCCATTTTAAACTCAACATATCCTATTAAATCGTCAGGGTCAAGACTGTCATAGTCGTAAACAGTTACATTGTGGAATACGCCTGTGTTTGTTATTGCGTATGCCGTTACAAAATTCCAAGCAAGAGGGAGGCTCCCCGCAGAGATATCGTTATAAGTTGAACCGCTTCCGTCAAATAAAACATTACTGCTTGCATCTTCCAT
>CANIFU010000037.1 GCA_947466965.1 Bacteroidota bacterium | reverse complement strand
TTGTTGATTTTTAGAATAAAAGCGATCGTTATTTTCTTTGATTTCTTTTTTGTTTTTTTTCAAACGTTCTTTGTATGCCTTTTTTCCTATCACAATTTGTTTGTTTTCTACTTTGCGTTGCTTGTCGTTAGGTTTTTCTTTGGCAGATAAATAAGGATTCCAGGGTGTTTTCGATCTGCAAGAATTTAATGAATAGAGCACTGAAAAAACGATTAATAAAAAGAATATTCTTTTTGTATAAATTTTCATGTAGCATTAAAACATTCTCTTAATTTTGTTTGAACGTTTCGGTGCTATAACGAATGCTATTAAAAAAGATACACGATATTATTCGGAGCGTTATATCCTGTAATGCAAAATCTAACTCTTGAAAAGTTGACAAATATTTTTTAATGAGATACATTTAGAATGCTGGAAAACTGTTTGACTGTTCACATAAATTAATTTAAATGAGTATTAAAAATTATATATACATTCTCATTACGATCATCCTTTGTTCATGTGGTGAAGCAGAGCAGATTGCTCCAGTTACATTCTCAGAACATATAGCACCTATAATGTATAAAAATTGTAGTTCCTGCCACCGACCGGGAGAGGCTGGCCCCTTTAGTCTTCTAACTTATCAGGATGCAAAATCGCGTAGCGCATTAATGAAATTTGTTACAAAAACCCGTTTTATGCCGCCATGGCCAGCGGATGCATCATACACGCATTTTGTGGACGAAAAAGTATTAACACAAAGTGAAATCGATTTGATTGTTCGTTGGGTAGATCAAGGTTGTGCGCTAGGTGATTCTTCAAAAATTCCAGCTGTTCCTTTTTTTCCTAAACGTTCGCAATTAGGAACACCTGATCTTGTCATTAAATTCAGAGACTTATACAAGATCAAGGGAAACAATAAGGATCAGTTTTTATTGATGCGTATTCCTTATGAAATCCCGGAAGATAAATTTATTTCTGTGATCGAAGTGATCCCTGACAACAGAAAATTGTTGCACCATGTGAATGCACAACTTTTAAGTTATGAATATGAAAAAAAGAAGGATGTTTTTTCAGGTAGAGTGGTTGTCAATCTGGATTCATTTCCAAACAAATTGATCGCCTATAAAGAACTTGGTTTAGCGAATGATGATGGTGTAACGTTTCCGATGTTAACTCAGTCGGTTACAAATTATTTGCCAGGAGTTACTCCGCCAATTTATCCGGATAGAATAGGAGGGTTTAAAATGACGAGAAAGGGTGCATTGTTCCTGAAGGATATTCATTACGGTCCATCCCGTGTTGATACAACAGATGAAACACGATTTAATGTTTTTTTTGCAAAGCAGCCTCCCCAAAGGCCTACACAGGAATTTCAGATGGGAACATTTGGTATTTCACCTACTGTTCCAGAACTAATCATTCCACCCAATGAAATAAAAACATTTACATCCACTTATCAGGTCCCATTTGATATTTCATTATTAACGATCAATCCGCATATGCATTTATTGGGTAAATCATTTTGGGCTTATGCTGTTACATTAAAAGGGGATACAATTCCATTGATCAAAATAAATAAATGGGATTTCAGATGGCAATATTTTTACACATTTAAAAAAATGGTAAAGATCCCGAAAGGAGCAACTATCCATACGGTAGGTGTTTTTGATAATACCCGTGAAAATCCGAATAATCCATTTAGCCCGCCACAGCTTGTTTCGGAGCGGGAGGGAAGTATGCGTACCTCCGATGAAATGTTTCAATTTATAGTAACGTATCTTCCTTATATGAGTGGGGACGAGAATATAAGTCTGGAACGTTAGTTGATTATCAATTCAACTGTTTTACAATATCTTCTTTCTCGATATATCCTAAGTTGGTCCAGCTAAGTTTTGTTTTTTTATAAAGTAACAGTACTGGCAATGATTCAATTTTTAAAGCGTTACACAATTCGCTATTGCTGTCAGCATCAATTCGTATGATGGTCACTTTTTCAGACATTTCAGTAGCGATCTCAACTAAATGGGGGTTCATTTTTTTGCAAGGCGCACACCATTCAGCATAAAAATCTACAAGTACTGGTTTATCCGACTTCAATAATTTGTTGAAGTCCTCAAGGGTCATTCCTATTGATTTCTTTTGATTATCTGTAGTTTCAGGTAGATTTTCACTTCGCCATTTCATAATACCACCATCCAATTCATACACTTTTTTAAATCCATCATTTCTCATTTTCGCTGCAGCGGAAGAACTCCTTCCTCCGCTCAGGCAATAGACAAAAATGGGTGTTGATTTATTTATAGTGGTAACTTGTTTATCAAAATCGTCTCCGTTCCAATCGATGTTCTGTGCATTTGGCAAATGACCTTTCGAAAACTCATCGGGTGTTCGCACGTCAATTAGAGGTGCGGAAGGCATTTCTTTTATTTTGTTTTTAAATTGGTTCGGAGAAAGATTTGTTTCTTCGTTTTTACTATTACAACTAAAGAATAGTATCGTTGAAGAAATAGCGATGATCGTAAGTATATATCTCATTTTGTTTTTTATTTTTCTTCTAAGCACTTGGATTTTTCTGTATCAAATTTTATAAAGAAATTAAGCCAGATTAGTCGAGATATTCTGAATGTTAGCGTCATGAATAAAACAATCGTTGCAATTAAAAAGATCAGATAATTAATAATATCCGCATTAAAAAGAAAAGCATTAGCCGTCCAAGTGATAACGAACCAACCAACCATCAGACCGTAACTTACATACATAGCACCATAAAAGTAACCCGGCTCCTTTTCATATTTTTCGCCACAGCAGGTACATGTTTGATGCATTTTGTCAAACTCCTTCAGGTTATATGGATTATTAGAAATAAAAACATTCCCCTTATGACATGAAGGGCATTTGTTTTTAAAAACAGAATAAAGAATATCTTTCATAATTAATTGGAGTGTTGTTGTATGATTCTTTTAAGATCATTTGCAGATACGACTCCGGATTGCCTCCATTTTATTTCACCGTTTTTAAAGAGGATAAGTGTTGGCACACCTTGGATCTGGTATGTACTTGCGACCTGCTGGTTTTTATCCACATCTATTTTTAAGATTGTTGCCTTGTCGCCTACGTTTGTTTTCAGTTCTTCAAGGATAGGTTTCATCATTTTGCATGGACCGCACCATTCGGCAAAGAAGTCGACCAAAGTAGGCGTACTGCTTTTGATAATATCTGAAAAAGTTGTTGCCATTTTTATTGGAATTGAATTGTTGTTGTCACTGATACTTTTGATTTTATTGAATTAGAGATCAAACAAGCAGTTTCGGATTTTTGGAGTATTCGTTCGGCTTTTTCTTTATCCGCCTCTTTTGCAATTACCAACACGGGCTCAAGAAGGACTTCTGTCATTAAATATTTTCCTTCAATTTGTTCTAATTTACCTTTTGCAGAACAATTAAAACTTAAAAATTCCAATTTTGAGTTTTCTGCAATCGATAAAAATGTTGTCATATAACAACTGTTTACTGCAGCTGTCAAAAAATGTTCAGGCGACCATATTCCCTCAATGCCCTTCGGGAATTGTGGGGGAGTAGCAACATTTATGTTGTCCTGTAATTCGGGAGATGAAATCTCACCTTTTCTGTCTGAAATCCAATTCAGATTAACATTGTAATAATGAGCGTCCATAATTTTATTTTAATTTTTCGTGAGAGTTTAAGTGATTCTCTTGCAAGTTGTTTTGTTTAAGGTCGACAGCACAACTGTTTGATGTGCAGCATCCTTTATTTGTTACCGCCTGAAATAAAAAGAACGCTGCAATTAATCCTGAAAGTGTATCCTTCGTTTCAATTGCCTGTATTGCAATAAAGATTCCCAAACTTAAACGAAGCCAACGAACAAAATGCCAACCGGAAAAAAGTGTTTCTTTTATCATTTTATTTTTTGCTGTAAGCTCGACCAAGCTCCACCATTGTGAACATTTGTATAGCCGTTTGATTTAAGGATTCCTTTTGCTGAAGCACTTCTCATACCAGATGCACAGCAAGTGATCACTGGTTTGTTTTTGTCTTTCAATTTCGATAAATTGTTGTTTAATGTATCAACAGAAATATTGATAGATCCTTTAATATGGCCTCCAGCATATTCACCTTTACTGCGAACATCAAGAATTACGGCACCTTCTTTTACTAAGGCTGCATAATCTACTTTAGGGCCAAAGCCGAATAATTGTTTTAGTGTATTGATCATCTTATTTATGTGTTAACGTTTGAAAATAATTTACATCCATCCAGGAACCACCATTGTAACATTCTATTCCTTGTTGTGCAAGATAACCATGTGCTTGACCGCTTCTGTTACCTGAAGCGCAGCAAAATACGATTGGCGATTTCATGTTTTTTAATTCTTCGATGCGATCTGGGATTTCCTGTAAAGGTATGTTTATTGAACCTGAAACATTTCCACCTTTGAATTCTCCTTGTGAGCGAACATCTATGATTGTTCCGTGATTTTCACTGATGATTTTTTTGATATCCATTTTTTTAATTATTAGATTTTTCTTTTTTGAAAATATTAAAGAATAAGCCACCCATTAATGCGCCATACAAGGTGCTGTTGAATGGTTTTGAAGTGATGGCACAAGTGCCGCTGGCGCAACCTACAAAATAGTAGTAAAGGTATCCGGCAATAGCACCAATAACAACACCCAATAGTGTAAGTTTATGTTTTTGTAAGAATTCCATTTTATTTTTCTTTTTTTCTGGTTGAAATACCGAATGGCAAATATAGCGGGCAAAAGCCTATAAAACTCGTAAGGATAAAAATGCCTGCCAAGATCAATAGAATTATAGCTGTAGTTCCCGAGATCTGTTGCGTGAAATATAATAAGCCAATAATAACTGCTGCAATGATCCTAATTATTTTATCTGCATTTCCGATATTTTTTTTCATTTCTACTTTTTTATTAGTTAATTACACAATTACGATACAAATATCCTTCATCTAAACAGACCCTACAGTCACTTTTGTTACACAAGGTGGATTTTATGCCGATCTGTTTTTTAAATTATTGATAATTATCAAATTCCGTGTATGGCCATCCGTTCGCAGTGGTTTGTTTTTTCTTACTTCTTATAGTTGATGATTGATAAATGTTCGATCTTTAATGTTATAGTTTTGGGAGGTGTTTGTCATGTGAAGTTGTTAGTATTGAAACACCAAAAAGATGCAGAAAAGAATACATGTTTCTATATGATTCTTGAGTTCTCGACGTATAACTTTACACAATCAGGAAAGTCATTCCTGAAAACATAATAGTTGGACGCAAGTTGAAGGTGAATGAAATTGGATTTTTTAAGTGAGTAATGTTAATTTATTTCTTCCCAATTTAACTATACCTTGATCTTCCATTTGTTTCAATAGTCTTGATACTACAACTCTGGCAGTTCCTAATTCATTCGCCAGTTGTTCATGTGTGAGATTAATGGTTGCGCTATTGGATAGGTTGCATTTTTTTTTGATAAAGTTTAATAATCGTTCATCTACTTTTTTGAAAGCCACTTCATTCACCACTTCTAATAATTCTTCAAAACGCTTGTGGTATAATCTGAAAATATAATCTAACCACTCGGGGTATGCTTTGATCAGCATACTCACCATATCAATAGGGATAAATAATATTTCTGTTTCTTCTTCAGCAATGGCTTTTACTTTGCTGGTATCCTGATGAATGCCTCCCAAAAAAGACATAATACAACTTTCGCCCGCTTTGATATAATAGAGTAGGAGTTCTCTGCCATCTTCATCCGTCCTCATTACCCTTACACTTCCTTTTGTTACGATCGGAATAGCTTTTATGTATGCATTCTCATTTAATATGACATCACCTTCAGTAAATGTTTTCGGAATTCCGTATTCATAAAGTTTTTCTCTTATTTCCGGAGAAGATTTGAATTCTATTAATTGATCAAGTTCCTTCATGTTGTTTAAGTTTTTAAGTAGCTGCTATTCTCTTTTTCCATTTCACTGCTTCATACCAGATTACGAATATAAAACCGATTCCGATACTAATCAGTAATTGAGTTGGATTTAATGATTCAAATTCGAAAAAATGTGATAGTGGTTTAACATACAGCAATATAGTTGAAAATAGAATCGTAGAACCGATAATAAAAAATACGAGGTTGTTTTTGTATTTAAGGGTTGTAAGCAGCGAATAGTGGAATGATCGATTCACAAAGGTTAATGATATGTTTGCTGATATAAGTACGGTAAAAACCATGGTTCTGGTGATCGATTCACCAAATCCTTCATGAACAGAATACAAATAAGCGATAAGTGTTCCTGCGGTTATCATTAATCCCTGAACGATACTTGTTGTTAATTCTCTCAAGTTAAAAAAAGTGTTAGAAAATGGTCTGGGCTTTTGAATCATTGTGTTTTCTTCAATCGGTTCATTTTCATAAATGATCGAGCAGGTCGGGCCCATTATTAATTCTAAAAAAATAATGTGGACAGGTGAAAATATATTCGGATAAACCCATCCCAAGGCCAATGGAATAAATACGGTCAGGATAATAGGAATATGAATGGATATAATATATTGTATTGCTTTTTTTAGGTTTGTATAGATCTTTCTTCCCATTGCAATAGCGTCGACCATTTTAGCTAAATCGTCTTCAATTAAAATTAATGAGGCCGCTTTTTTCGCTATTTCGGTTCCTTTTTTTCCCATGGCAATGCCGATATGAGCTGATTTTAGCGCAGGGCCATCATTTACTCCGTCACCTGTCATTGCTACAATTTCCCCATTCGCTTTTAGCGCATCGATGATCCTTAGTTTTGCATCCGGAAACATTCTTGTAAAAATATGTGTTTCTGCTACCGTTTTCTTTAATTCGATATCCGACAATTTCATTAGTTCATCACCGGAAATACTTTTTTCATATCCTCTGAATTGAATCTGTTTTGCTATGGCTGTTGTTGTTGCATCATTATCACCTGTGATGATCTTAACTGTGATGCCTGCGGTATAAAAATTTGTAAGAACAGTTTTTATATTTTTCTTTGGAGGATCATAAAAGGCAACGATGCCTTTAAATTGGAATTTAAATTCCTGTTGATCTTTCGGAAAATTATTTTCTTTATAAATCGCTTCGCTAATGGCTAATATTCTATAACCTTCTTTTGCTAATGTGTTTATGGCATTCTCAATTTTTATCTTGTCCTCTGATTTTAAATCGGATACATTCATTATAGCTTCAGGTGCTCCTTTTGAAGCAATAATTCTGTCGCCAGAGTTGTTTTCAAAGACATGCGTCATCATGGGCGGTTTTCCTCCCAGTGGATACTCGTGTACTATTTTGAAGAGCGACCGTTCATCATTTGATTGGCTTTTCTTGTAAGCATTGTGTAATGCTATTTCCATCGGGTCAAAGGGAATTGGCTCACTCGCAAACATTGCCAGCCGTATCAACTCATTTTCCTTCTCTCCGAATGTTTCATCCGGATCAGTAATTTTATTTGTATCGAAAACGAAAATTTTTGCAAGACTCATTTTGTTTTCGGTTATTGTACCTGTTTTATCGACACAGATCACACTCGCGCTTCCAAGAGTTTCAACCGTTTTCATTTGTTTCACAACAATCCCCATTTTCATTAACCGCCAAGCACCGAGGGCCATAAATGTTGTGAATGCAACAGGTATTTCTTCTGGCAAAATGCTCATTGCTAATGTTAAGGCTTTGAGCAGGCTATCTAGCAAATTGTAGGAACGAAAATAGTTGATCGCCCAAACAACTATAAAAACAATCACTCCGGATATCACCATTTTCTTTACAAAGTTGTTGATCTGCAACTCCAAGGGTGTTTTTTCTTCTTTAATGTTCTCTAAACTTTTTCCGATCTTGCCTAATTTGGTTGATGTACCAATTGAGGTGATTGTAGCAATGGCTAAGCCGCTGGCGACTGATGTACCACTGTAAATGGAATGGTCTTCTTTCAATAGATCTTTATATACAGGCAATGATTCTCCTGTAAGTATGGATTCGTCTACCGAAAAATCATTTGAATGGACTATCGATCCGTCTGCAGATATTAATGTTCCTTCCTCCACAATAAGACTGTCACCAACAACTAATTCTTCGCTTAGAATTTCAACGATTTTGCCGTTGCGGATAACTTTGCAGGTGGGTTGTGAAAATTTTTTCAGTTTTTCCAAAGCACCTCTGCTTCTCGAATCCTGGTATAAAGAAATGGCTGAAACTAAAATAATTGCTGAGGCAAGAAATATTCCGTCACCGGATTTCCCACTTATGAAATAGATGGAGGAGGCCACCATTAATATGATAACCATTGGTTCTTTGGCAAGGCTTTTAATGGCCTCGAAAAAGCTATTCTCTTTTTTGTAATCTAATATATTTTGACCGTACTTTTCTCTGGAGTCGATAACCTCTGTAATTGAGAGACCTTTTATATTGAACGTAGAATCAGACATTGCCTGGAGAAATTTATTTTAATTACTTTTCCGATAAAGATTTACTTTTTATTTTTAATTTCCAATGTTCTAAAGCAATTATTTAACTGAATTTAATCAATTCGTGCCGGTCTGTTTTGACTTGATCAACTTGCTTACACGGTTGACCATAAAAATACAAAGAATGGTTATTATTACTATCACATAGCCTAATAGGTCGTAATGTTCGATCGGACTGGTTTTTGTTTGCTGAACCACAATTAGCCCACCAATCCCGGATGCAATGCCTCCGGCAATCTGTTGGAGTGAAGCGTTAATACTCATGAATGCACCACGGTCATGTATTTGTGGAAGGGCAGAAGTCAGTGCCATTGCCGGAACCATTCTACCCATTATTCCGATCATCATGGCAATATTCAGTAACATTACCAGCCAGAACGGTGTAGCTGAAAGATTGGTGTATATAACTACAACGACGATCATCCAGACAGCAGCAACTGTAAAAATTTTAAACTTCTCGATGCGATCACTCAATTTGCCTATAACCGGCATTATAAATAAGGTAGCAAGGCCTGATACCATAAACAATAAAGGCAGCTGTTCTGAGGTTATTTTTAAATTATTAATTGAAAAAGCACTTCCCCATGGCATCATCATAAAACCTCCCAACGAAAGCAATGCAGTTGCTAAAAATCCAATTCTGTAAGTGCGATTTGCTAATGTTTTCCAAAGATGTTGTATCGCATTTTGTTCTTTTTTTTCTTGTAGATGATTTATAATCGGTTTCATATAGAGTAGTAGTAAAAAAAATACAGTTGTTGCAATTCCTACGATCAATAAAAACGGGCTCTGCCATCCCCAAATGTTGGATATGTATAAACTGATCGGAATTCCCATCACCTGACTAGCACCAAAGCCCATTTGCATGAATCCCATTACTCTGCCGCGTTGCTCTATTTTAAACAGATCAGCTACGATCGCCATTGAAATGGAACCTATTACACCGCCAAAAATTCCGGTAATAATTCGTGCAGCAATCAGAAAAGCATAGCTGGTAGATAATCCACAAAATAAAGTTCCTAAAATAAATCCGGTATAAAAAAACAAAAGCATTTTTTTTCGATCGTATCTGTCTGCAAAACCTGCGGTCAGCAAGCCCGAAATACCCGCACTTATTGCATATGCTGAAACTGCAAAACCAAATTGTGTTGTGCTTAAATTCATCGATTTCATCAAAATATCTCCTAAAGGTGACATGACCATAAAGTCGAGTACAACGGTAAATTGGGTGAGTGCTAATAGTACTATGATGAAAATTTGATAGGGATCAAATTTTGTCTTTTGCGTGGTCGTCTCTTCTTTCATTATTATATTTGCAAGCTTACTTTCTGCTTTTTACAAAAAAATATTCAACTTTCTTTAATGTCGTTTTTTATTATTTGGAGGTAAAGATATGTTAAAATTTTTTATGGAAACTTTGAAATCAAAAAATGTTTCCATAGTTTTGTATATTAATTGTAAAAAAAAATGAATTCTGGTATTCGTATTCTTCTTTTTGGTGTTTTACTCGTCCTTATCGATCTTTATTTTTATCAATCAATTAAAACTGTTTTAGCGAATAGCTCTGCCTTTAAGAAAAATTTTGCCTTCACCAGCTATTGGAGTTTTACTATTTTTTCGTTGCTACTTTTTTTAACTCCTTCTTTTTTTACGTTTAGTGATTTCCCGAAATTTGTTAGAATTTATGTATTCTCCTTTGTAGTAATGATCATTATATCCAAACTGATCGGTTCATTATTTATTGCTTTGGACGATATTATCCGTTTTTTTCGTTGGATATTAAGTTACCTATTGAAACCTTCATCTTTAGTTAGCAATAGTGCACATGTCAATCCGCATGCAATTTCTCGATTACGTTTTTTTAATGTGATTGCAGTTACAATGGCCGCTATTCCTTTTTCAAGTTTTATTTATGGAATGGTTAAAGGTGCCTTTGACTATAAAATTCATAAAGTAAAAGTAGTATTGCCCAATTTGCCTCTTGATTTCAATGGATTGAAAATTGTTCAGATATCAGATATTCATTCGGGTAGTTTTATTTCTGCTTCACCTCTTGAAACAGCAGTTAAAATGATCCAGGAACAAAATGCTGATATTATCTTTTTTACAGGTGATTTGGTTAATAATGAGTCGAAGGAAATGAACCCTTTTATTGAGGTTCTTAGTAAAATAACTGCTCCCATGGGTGTTTTTAGCACTTTAGGAAATCACGATTACGGTGACTATGTAACATGGGAAAGTCAGCTTGCGAAAGAAAAAAACTTACAGGACCTGAAGGACATTCATGCAAAATTGGGCTGGAGGCTGATGATGAATGAACATGTTTCTTTGAAAAAAGCGGAATCAGAAATTGCACTAATCGGGATTGAAAATTGGGGCGGCAATCTGAATTTCCCAAAATATGGTGATTTAAAAAAGGCACATGCTGGAACAGAAAAATATCCCGTGAAATTATTATTATCTCATGATCCTTCCCATTGGAACATGCAGGTTACGGAAGAGTTTAAAGATATTGATATCACTTTCAGCGGTCATACCCATGGTTTTCAGTTTGGTATCGAAATTCCCGGTTTAGTCAAATGGAGTCCTTCCCAATTTGTTTACAACCAATGGGCAGGATTATATTCAAAAAATGATCAGTACTTGTATGTAAATCGAGGCTTAGGTTTTCTGGGTTATCCTGGCAGAGTAGGGATCATGCCTGAGATTACTGTGATGGAATTGTTTAATGCATAGCTAAACTCTTTATGAAAGCATTGCGAGCATTGATTTTTTTGCCTAATGATTTCTTTCTTCAATAAAGATTTCTTCCTTTTTCGCTTGACGGTTCATCGTAAATCAATCTTATATTTGTAAGTATAATTATTTATACAAATGGCTGATGCATTAAAAGACATGTTTTCGAAAAAATTCTATGAACGCTTAGCACTGGAATTTAATAAGGTCGATAAAAATTTTCATCCTGATAAATTTGTAAAGGATGTGATAAAAAATATTGATTCGCTTTCTTTGAATCAGCGAATGCGAAATACTTCTATGGTTTTAAAACAGCACCTTCCTTCCGATTATAAAAAAGCAATTGATATAATGTGGGAAGTGATTCCCGAATTCAAATCAAGCTATACCGCTTTGTTGTTTCCAGATTTTGTCGGACAATATGGACATACTGATTTTAAATTGTCGATGGATGCCCTGAAATATTTTACTCAATTCGGTTCTTCTGAATTTGCTGTCCGTGAATTTTTAAAACGAGATTTAGAAAAAACGCTTGCTGTAATGAAAAAATGGTCGGAAGACAAGAGTTATCATATCAGAAGATTATCGAGTGAAGGAAGTCGCCCTCGATTACCATGGTCATTCAATATACAAGCAATTGCAAATAATCCTGAATATACACGACCCATTTTAGAACGTTTAAAAACCGATTCCGAATTATATGTAAAAAAATCGGTTGCAAATCATTTGAATGATTTTTCAAGGATTAATCCTGATTGGATGTTGAATGTTATTAATGCCTGGGACAAAAAAAATTCAGATACAGCCTGGATTGTTAAACATGCAAGCCGAACATTAATAAAAAATGGGGATGCGAGGTCCTTAGCTATATTTCATTATGAAAAGTCTCCCTCGCTAAAGGTCGAAAATTTAAAATTCGAAAAATTTAAAATTAACTTGGGTGAAAGTCTTCAATTTAGTTTTGATTTAACATCCCAAAAATCAACATCTCAAAAACTAGTTATTGATTTTGTGGTTCATTACCAAAAAAAATCGACTGTACTTGTGCCCAAAGTATTTAAACTAAAAGACCTGTACTTGAAATCTCAGCAAACTATAAGTATTGAAAAGTCGCACCGATTCATTGATTTTACTACCCGTAAACATTATCCAGGAAAACACATGTTGGAGATTATGATTAATGGAAAGTCTTATGGAAAAAAGGAGTTTGTACTTTTCACTTAAATGTTTATTCTTCTTTCTGCTCTGATGATACAAAGCTGAATATAGTGTTAAGATTAATTCCTATTTTTACCTCGAATCAAAATTTTATAAGTGAAGGCACGTTTTTATAGAGTCGCACAATACATACTTCTGCTTACAATCGGAATTGTTTTGTGTGTTCTTTTTTTTAATACACTTGATGTTGATAGTTTAAAAACTAAAGTCATAAACGGAAACTTCTCTTGGTTTTATCTTGTGATGTTAGTTTCCTTTATGGTATACGTTTTTCGAACGTTACGATGGCAAATGCTTATTCGGTCAACGGGTTACGATTCAAAATTTCATAATGCATTTGCCGCTCTTTCTATCAGTTATTTTGTGAGTTTTGTGGTGCCGCGTTTGGGTGAAGTTACCCGTTGTTTGTCCTTAAAAAAACAACATAAGATTCCATTTATGCAATTGTTGGGGACAGTAATTGTTGAACGTGTTATTGATGTTTTAACATTGATAGTACTTTTGTGCGTCACATTAATACTTCAATTTAATGAGATCATAGAATTTATTACTACTAATATTTTTCATCCTTTTTTTGATAAAATCATATTAAAACTTCTTTCCGGTAACACTACAAGTATTTGGTTAGTACTAGTTACTTTATTTTTGGTTACAGGATTGTTCTTTTATTTCAGAAAACATATCAAAGAACGATCACCCAAATTCATTCTTAAATTTATTGAGGGATTAAAAGAAGGAATTGTAAGTGTTGCAATGCTTAAACAAAAAAAATTATTTGTGCTATATACTTTTTTAATCTGGTTGGGATATTACCTCATGACCTATTTCTGGTTTTTTGTTTTTGAAGAAACAAGTATTCTTTCGTGGGGCGCATGTTTGTCTATTCTAACAATTGGAACAATCGGACGTTCCGTGCCGATACAAGGAGGTGGAATGGGGGCCTATCATTTTTTAGTAACGAGTGTAGTGGTATTATATGGATTATCGGAAACGTGGGGAAAAGATTTGGCAACATTGATCCATGCCGGACAAACATTATTTACGTTTGCGATGGGCTTGGTTGGGTTGTTGATTTTCTTTATTGTATATTGGAGTAAAAGAGATCAACGATAAAATAAGGACGAGTGCTTAAGACGATTATTTAAGTTTTTTCATCACCATCCTTGCTCTTGCATTAAATGCCGCACTCGTCTTTGGTAATTGGTCTTCAATCACCGATTTTAATTCAGGAATTATTTGCGTGTATTCTTTTGCTATATTGGCAATACTTTGAAGTGCATGAACTTTTACTGCCACTTTTTCTTCTTTTGATAAAATCAGTTCGAAACAAACTTTGATAAGTTTTCCTTGCAATTTTTTGGGAATAGCATGATTGCTCAAGGCCATTGTGATATTTCGCTTTATAGTATCCGAACGATTCGTTTTAATATCATTTAATAGTTTTGAAATATAAGGATCGAGAAGTTTAGGATGCATCCCATTCACCGTTGATATAACCCAGGATGCTCGATCCCTTATTGGATTCTTAGCATTGTAAAGTAATTCGATTAATTTTTTGAACTTGTCAGAATCGTTCCCGATACTGTTTGCTATATGAATGGTGTTGGCACGGGAATTTTCTTTAGCTAGTTGTAATTCTAAATCCATGATGTTAAATCAATGTGCGAAAAAAATTAAACCAGAGTCGAACAAATTATCTACTTTTTGATCAATAAAGTTTGCTTTTTTTTCGGAACGACTTTCAGAGATCGATTTCAATGTATGTGGTTTGAGCTATTTAATTTTAATTCAAATCAGGCAGTGTATATTTTCTTCCTTTATTTACTTCTTTCAGATAATCCATTAAGGGAGCAAAATAATCCAACATTGCTTTTGCGCTCAATTCACTTCCTGTTTTTTCTTTCAATAAACTTCTCCAATCGGCACTTGCTCCCGGCTTCATTATTTCACCTATGAATTTTCCAATTTCTTTGTTTCCAAAATAATTGGTTGCATGCGGATCCTGGTGTAAAATATTTTTTGAAATATGATCATGAACCTGAAATAATAAAACAAAGGATAATGCATAATCATAATATTGAGCAGCATCGTTATTTATATGAGTTTTGGTTGCAGCATCACAATAGGCTTCTCCGCGTATTGTTGGAGGAGCAATTCCCTGATACTTTGCAGCTAATTCCCACCATCGCTTATTGAATTGATCGGCTGGTAAGTTATTTGAATAAATATCATGTTCAAACATACTCATGGTTCCAGTGCTAAACGGAATAAAAACGACATAGTTCAATGCTTCTTTTAAAAGTGCCTGCATCTCATCTGACTTTGAATTTTTAGGGATCAGATCTAAATTTTCCATGAATGGTTTTTGCATGGCAGCCATTCCCATTAAACTTCCCAATGCTTCGTGGTAAGCACGATTAGCGCCTTCACGCAATAAAATAGGGACATCCGGATTACTATAGGATAAATAATAATAGATATGCCCCAATTCATGGTGGGATGTTTCATACCATTCGCTGTTTGCCTCAGCACTCATCAGACAACGAACATCTTGATCATAGTTCATGTGCCATGCAGAAGCGTGATTGTTTTTTTTATAGGTAGCATCCTTCGGAGCAGGGTAGAGGTCAGATTTTTCCCAGAACGATTTTGGTAATTCAGGAAAACCGATACTCACATAAAACCGTTCTCCTTGTTTCACAATCCACTCCGCATCTTTTGTTTTTAATGCACTGTCTAAGTTTATTCCTTTCACATCTACTAAACTACCCCAATCTTGTCCCCAACGGTTTGGTAACCATTGTGCAGGCAATAAATCTGGTACATCTTTCACCTTATATTTTTTAGCGTATTCATAACGAGCATATGTGTGTAACTCTCTAAATAAAGGATGTAATTCCTTATTGAATTTTTGCAACATCTCAATCATTTCTTGCGTGGTCATTCCATAATCCGAAACCTGATATTCAAAATAATCTTTATATCCTAAACCCTGAACTGTTTTGTTACGCAGGTCGCGCAGATTAACTAATCCTGTTTTTAAACCTTTACCAACTTCTTTACTAGCTTCCCAAGCTTTTAATCTTTTAGACATGTTTGTTTCATGGGATAAAATACCATCGATGTCATTTGTTGAAACAGATTTTCCATCAATTTTAAAATCGAATCCAAACATATTTTCTGTTTGCTTGGTTTCAGCTTTTATTCGTTCTTTTACAATATCCTTAATTGTTTCGGGATTGTTTGCAGCTTTATAGATAATGCTGTTCAGTTGTTTTATCTGAATGGGAGTCAGTTTCTCTTTTTGAGCTAAATATGTTTTTGCTGTTTCAATATTGTATTTGCTACCTGTAAATTTTGCATATTCTTCTTGAGCAATATTTAAGGCTGTTGCATTGGCTGTATCGCCTTCTATAATATGTGTATTAGTTTTCCAATCGGTTTCGTTGCTGATTACACTCAGTTTCTGATATTTTAGATTGTATTCATTTAAGTAAGTCTGAACGCTATCCTGAAGTGCTTTGTTTTTATTTTCGTCTTCGGAACTATTTTTGCTACCGCAAGAGAATAAGAAAATTGAAGCGGATATAAGAAGAACTATTTTTTTCATTCGATTTGTTTTTTTTATTTGGGTAACAAATGTAGTAAAAACTTATCTTTGTTCCATATGTCAATTTCTAAACTCAAAGCAATTATTGTTGGTCCCGCTTTTCCTTTGCGGGGAGGTATTGCTAATTTTAATGAGGCTTTGTGTCGCTCTATGAATGCGGCAAACATTGAAACGAAGATCATCTCTTTTTCACTGCAGTATCCCAATTTCCTTTTTCCTGGTAAAACCCAATTTGATGAAGGGAAAGCTCCTGTTGACATTCAAATAGAAACCAAGATTAACTCGATAAATCCTTTTAATTGGCTAGCTGTGGCTAAGCAGATAAAAAGTGAGCAACCCGATTTTGTTATTTTTAGATATTGGCTACCTTTTATGGGTCCTTGTTTAGGGACAATCGCTAAACGTATAAAAAGAGGAACAGGAATAAAAGTTATTGCAATTACTGATAATGTCATCCCTCATGAAAAACGATTTGGAGATACTGTTTTTACCAATTATTTTATTAAACAATGCGATGGCTTTATTGCCATGTCTAATTCGGTACTAAACGATTTGTCGAAATTTACTGCTACAGATAAAAAATCCTTTTTGCCTCACCCAATCTATGATATCTTTGGGGAAAAAGTTACAAAAAAGGAAGCAATTGCTCATCTTCTGTTGAATCCCGCTGATAAACATCTTTTATTTTTTGGTTTTATTCGAAAATACAAAGGATTGGATCTTTTGCTAGAAGCTATGGCAGATCAACGCATCAAAAAACTAAATGTTAAATTGATTGTGGCTGGAGAATATTATGAAGATGCTGCACCATACAATGAGATCATTCATAAATATGGACTCGAAAAGAATATTATTCTGAAAACAGAGTACATTCCATCTGAAGAGGTTCGAAATTATTTTTGTGCTTCGGATATGGTTGCGCAACCTTATCGAACAGCCACTCAGAGTGGTGTAACGCAAATCGCTTACCATTTTGAAAAGCCAATGTTGGTTACAAATGTTGGCGGATTACCCGAAATTGTTCCTCATAATAAAGTGGGATATGTAACCGAAATTGATTCAAAATCCATTGCAGACGCCATTGTTGACTTTTATTCAAATAACCGCGAACAACAATTTGTAGAAAATACCGTTTATGAAAAACAGCGTTTTTTATGGAGCACATTTGTAAATGGACTTCAAGATCTTTATAAAAAAATCACAGTTCATTAGCAAACAGATTTTGACTTTTTAATTGCCGTTTTCAAACAATAAAAGATTGGTTTGATTTTTGAAATGCCCTCCTTAAATTTTAGTACTTTTGTTCTTGATTTTACATTAAAAAAAGAAGTAGTAATTTGTATCTTTCTTCTGATTTTTTGTTATTGTAAAAACTAATACTTAATTCTTATGAAACTAAATACGTTTTTATTCGCTTTTGGAATTTTATTTTCCACCGCAATGAATGCTCAGGAAGCTCCTAATACAACCGATGCTTCCGGAAAAAAACAAGGCCATTGGATTAAGTTCGATGATAATCATAAAAAAATATACGATGGTAATTTTTTAAACAATATTCCTGTTGGAACTTTTACCTATTTTTATGATACAGGTGTTCCTTGGTCTATTTCCGTATTTTCTCAAAATGGAAAAGTTGCCCGAACAAAAATGTTTGATGCTGGTGGTAAACTTGTAGGAGAAGGGAAATATGTGAACGAGAAAAAGGATAGTCTTTGGAAGTTTTATAATCAGGATGGTAAATTACTTTCTGATGAAACCTATATCAATGGTGTGAAGAACGGAGTTGTAAAAGTGTATTATCCATCAGGGCAGATTTCCGAAGAGAAAACTTGGAAAAACAATGAACTGAATGGCCCTTGTAAAAAATATTTTGAATCCGGACAAATGAAATATTCCGGTAATTATCTTAAAAACAAAGTAGAAGGAAAGGTTACTTATTATCATTCATCTGGGAAAGTAGATGCGGAAGGAACGTATGTGAATGACTTGAAAAATGGACCTTGGAAATACAGTAAAGAAGATGGTACTGTAATCAGGACAGATACCTATGAAAATGGTAAAATGATGGATAGTACCGATAAGAATAAAAACAGAGATGTGATCACAAAGGAGCAGCAAGAGGAAGAAAAAAGAAAATCACAACAATTTGAAATAAAAGATCCATTCCAGGATAATTATCGGGGAGAATAATAATGAGTAAAAAAGGAAAAGTATTATTGGCAATGAGTGGTGGAATTGATAGTTCTATCGCTGCTTTATTATTGCATGAAGAAGGATATGATGTTGTTGGAATTACCATGAAAACCTGGGATTATGCTTCATCTGGTGGTTCAAGTAAGGAAACAGGCTGTTGTAGCCTAGATTCTATTAACGACGCAAGAATGCTTGCTGTTAATCTTGGCTTTCCACATTTTATTTTAGATATCCGTCAGGAATTCGGAAATTATATCATCGATAATTTTGTAGATGAATACATTGCCGGTCGCACACCAAACCCTTGTGTATTGTGTAATACTCATATTAAGTGGGAAGCATTATTGAAACGTGCGGATATGCTTGAATGTGATTTTATTGCAACAGGTCATTATGCCCGTATTCGTGAAGAAAATAATCGATTTGTTATTTCAAGGGGTTTGGATACCAATAAAGATCAATCATATGTGCTTTGGGGCTTAACGCAGGAGAGTTTAAAACGCACCCTTTTTCCTTTGCAAAATTTTCGGAAAACTGAAATAAAACAAATGGCAATCGATAATGGATACGTTGATCTTGCTACAAAAAGTGAGAGTTACGAAATTTGTTTTGTTCCTGATAACGATTACCGAGGTTTTTTAAAACGTAAAGTTGATGGACTGGAAGAGCGTGTTGCTGGTGGCGATTTTATTGACCGTACAGGACGCATTTTAGGAAAACACAAAGGGTATCCGTTTTACACTATTGGACAACGAAAAGGACTGGAAATTGCGGTTGGTGAGCCATTACACGTTTTAGAGATTATTCCTGAAACAAATACTGTTGTGCTTGGATCCAAAGAAGATCTTGAACAACAACAAATGATCGTTGGGAAATACAACCTGATCAAATATGCAAGTGTGCCTGATAACGCTGAATTTCTAACTAAAATCCGCTACAAAGATGCCGGTACGATGGCAAGTGTTTCGCAGGTAAATGATAAATTAAATGTGCTTTTTCATAGCCCAGTTTCTGCTGTGGCACCCGGACAATCTGCTGTTTTTTATGAAGGAGAAGATCTTGTTGGTGGTGGTATCATTGAACGCCAGAAACCAATATTGTTATAGAGTTTGCTAAAAGCTAATATGGTTTTTAAACACATAGAAACATAGTTTTTATATATTGGTTCATTACCTATTCCTTTCCAAAACTCTCGATTGTATAGAAAAATAAATTTTTAATATAGAGGTAGTCGCAGCGACTGTCTCTAGGTGTTTGAAGCTTGCTTCACCTATGCAATATGGTGCCCAGAGAATAGTGTGTTAGATGATTATTCTGCTTTTGATTTTATTGAAATGACGTTTAGTAGAATAAATTCTATGTATCTATGTGTTAAAACCTTCCCAATGGGTGTCAAATCTTAATATTTCCTTTTCCCAACTATAATTCTTATTTTAGCTGATGTTAAATTTTGTTGGTTATGAAACAAATATGCTGTTTCCTTTTTATTTCATTGATTCTCTTTTCAGGAACATTTTCTTGTAAAAAAGAGATGGATACGGTTCCTGAAATGGGCTACAATTATTTTCCAATTCAGGTTGGTAAATATATAGTTTATTCTGTTGATTCTTTCTACTACAATGATTTTACTAACACTATTGATACCTTTAAATTTCAACTTAAAGAAAAAATTCAATCGACCTTTTTGGATAATCAAAACCGCTCAACACTTAGGATCGAAAGATTTATTCGTAATTACGATCCCTTGATTCCATATCCCTCTTTGCCATGGATATTAAGAGATGTGTGGGCCGCGAATAGAACTGTTACCACTGCCGAAAAGGTAGAGGAAAATGTACGGTATGTTAAGCTTGCATTTGCTGTGCAAGAAGGTCAGCGTTGGAATGGAAATGCTCAGAATATTACTGGTGCATTAAACTATTCGTATGGCTTTTTTAACCAACCAAGAACAATTGCCGGTGTATACTTTGATTCGGTATTGCAGGTAAATCAGTTGATTCATGAAGATCTGATCTCTAAACAATATTATGTTGAAAGATATGCCAAACGATATGGTATGATCTCCAAAAATGTTATTGAAATTCAATCCCAACCCAATCCCGATTGGTCCAATTTTCTTATGTATCCTTTTGGTAACGACTCTTTAATTTTGTTTTATTCAAAACCAATTATGCAACGTGTTACGTCTGGCTTTCAATATTCTTACATTTATAATTCATCCGGAATAGAATAATAATTATGAAAAAAAATAGTTCTCTCTTTTCTCTTTTGTTGCTAATGCAATTTACGTTCGCTCAATCGACTAAGATTTATTTGGTTGTTTTTAAAGACAAAAAAAATTCTCCTTATTCTGTTTCTCAACCCGAAAAATTTCTTTCAGTTAAAGCAATTGAACGCAGACAAAAACAACACATTGAAATAAATGAAAGCGATCTTCCTGTTAATCCCTCTTATGTTAATGTTCTTCATTCATTAGGAGCAACAATTTTAAATCAGACGAAATGGATGAATGCGATTTCTATTTCCATTTCGGATGAACAAGTTCTTTCGGATATTAAAAAAATATCCTTCGTTAAAGAAGTTAAATTAACAGCTGATCCTGCATCTCCGAAAATTCATTCAACAAAGTTCGATCAGGCGAATACAACAAAGGCTGCTTCAACAGGATCGCCTTCTGAAAAAGCAATGACAACTTCACTAAACTATGGTCCTTCATTTTTTCAGGCCAATCAGATTGGTATGGATTGTATGCACGATAAAGGATATATGGGACAAGGAATGACCATTGCTGTGCTGGATGCCGGTTTTTATAAAGCAGATTCGCTTCCTGCATTTGATAGTTTATGGATTAATAATCAAATCTTAGGATGCCGCGATTTTGTTACAGGTGATACTTTGGTTTTTGAAGATTATCCTCATGGAATGAATGTGCTTTCATGTATGGGAGGGAATTTACCTGGACAACTAGTTGGGACGGCTCCGAAATCAAAATTCTGGCTTTTGCGAACAGAAGATGCTTATACAGAAACATTGCAGGAAGAAGTTAATTGGTTGGTAGGAGCAGAGTTTGCTGACAGTGTCGGTGCAGATGTGATCAATTCTTCTCTTGGTTATAGTAAATTTGACGGTGGTATCGGCGATCATTTTTATTCGGATATGGATGGGAATTCTACAATAATCTCTAATGCGGCTGATTGGGCTGTTGGGAAAGGAATTTTTGTGACAACGAGTGCTGGAAATGCTGGCGGTCCTCCTTGGTTTAAGATTACGGCTCCTGCTGATGCGGATAGTGTTTTAACTGTTGGTGCAGTTGATTCAGCTGGTAATATTGCTAGTTTTAGTTCTCGTGGACCAACATTTGACGGTAGAATAAAACCAAATACCTGTGCTCGTGGTGTTCAAGCGGTTATTGCAGCAAATTGGGGCGGAATTGCAACTGCAGGAGGTACTTCTTTTTCTTCACCAATTACAGCCGGTGCAGTAGCGTGTTTGTGGCAGTCGAATCCTAGCGCAACTGTTTTAGAACTTATCAATGGCATTCAGCTTAGTGCCACTCAAGGTTTTGCTCCTGATTCTATTCAAGGATTCGGAATCCCCAATTTTTGTAAAGCCGATTCCATTCTCCATTTTCTTATTGGAATAAACGATCTTGTTTCTTCACAAAATGTTTTATCTGTTTATCCAAATCCTTTTTCTTCTAACGTTGTAGTTTCCTTTTATGCCGAAAAAAAGGAGCTCATTCTTCTTGAATTGTTTGATGTTGGTGGCAGAAAAGTAATCAGTCAAGAACAATCTGTTATTGCAAATACTACGAATAAGTTTGTACTATCTGAAATTTCATCTCTGTCAAAAGGCATATATACGTTAAGGCTTTTTTCAGCCGATAAAATCTATTTCTCTAAAATTATTAAACAATAAATTATTCCCATTTTTATTTTATGAAAAAAATAACTGTTCTTTTTCTAGCATTTAATTTTTTAACGTCCCTATTTATCAAAGCGGATGAAGGAATGTGGTTGCCGCTTTTTCTAAAAGCAATGAATGAATCGGATATGCAAAGTAAAGGCTTGAAGCTTTCTGCTGAAGATATCTATAGCATAAATAAATCAAGTTTGAAAGATGCCATTGTTCATTTTGGCGGTGGATGTACAGCTGAAATTATTTCTGAACAAGGTTTAATGTTTACCAATCACCATTGCGGTTACGGTCAAATTCAAGCACATAGTTCCGTTGAAAACGACTTATTAACAAACGGTTTTTGGGCGAAATCACAAGCGGAAGAATTAACGAATCCAGGATTAACTGCCACGCTCATTGTTCGCATGGAAGATGTAACTTCAAAAATATTGGAGAACATAACCATTGGAATGACTGAAGCGCTTCGAGAAAAAAAAAATTAATGAAGCAATGGCGCTGATCATAAAAGAGGCAACGAAGGACACACATTATGGTGCGTACATTCGCCCGTTCTTTTATGGAAATGAATATTATATGTTCGTTACAGAAACATTTAAAGACATTCGTTTAGTTGGAGCGCCTCCATCATCGATCGGTAAATTTGGAGGTGATACCGACAATTGGATGTGGCCGAGACATACTGGTGATTTTTCTGTTTTTAGAATTTATGCGAATAAGGATAATAAGCCTGCTGAATATTCGAAAGACAATGTTCCTTACAAACCGAAATACGTGATTCCTATTTCCATCAAAGGTGTAGAAGAAAATGATTTTACAATGGTATACGGTTTCCCGGGAAGAACGACCGAATATCTGAGTTCCTTCGCCGTTAATTTGATCATGAATGAAAGTGATCCGGCTAAAGTGAAGATACGTGAAAAACGCTTATCGATATGGGATGCAGATATGAAGGCGAGTGATAAAGTCCGCATTCAATATGCCGCAAAATACGCTGGAATAGCAAATTACTGGAAGAAATGGGATGGTGAGATCCGTGGCTTAAAAAAAGCAGATGCCATCAATAAAAAAATACTATTTGAGCAGGATTTTTTGCTGAAAGTAAATACTGATGATGATGCGAAAGGAAAATATGGAAACTTGTTTTCCGATCTTCAGAAATTACATGCCGAAATAAGTCCATGGAACAAGCAGCGCGATTATCATTCTGAAGCGATCATGGGGATTGAAGGTGTTACCGTTGCGTCCTATTTTCTGAACCTTATCGATAGCTTAAACACCGGAAAAAAAGCAAAGGATTTTCAAAAAAATCTTGATAAAATTAAAACCGATGCAGCCGCTTTTTATAAAAATTACAATGCAGCCACTGATGAGAAAATTTGTGCAGCGATGCTAAAATTGTTTGTCGACAATATAGAGCCCAGTCAAAGAGCATCCATCTTTTCAGAGATAGACAAAAAATATAAAGGAGATTTTGAAAAATATGCGAAGGATATTTATTCAAAATCGATGTTTGTTTCCGAAGCGAAAGTAATGGCCGCAATTGCTGATATGGATAAGAATTATAAAAAAGTGGATAAAGACCCTATCTTCAAATTAATGCGGAGCTGTTTGACAAAATACAGATCAGAGATCAGTCCCAAGTATGCTGAACTGGATGGTAAGATTACAATCTTAAATCGTTTATATATGAAAGCGATGCGCGAACTGATCACTACAAAAAAATATTATCCGGATGCAAATAGTACGCTGCGTGTGGCTTACGGTAAAGTAGAAGGCTATGAACCCCGAGATGGTGTGCATTATAATTATTTTACAACATTGGATGGTGTAATGGAAAAAGAAAATCCGGCTGTGGATGAGTTTGTTGTTGCTCCGAAATTGAAAGAGCTTTACTTGAAAAAAGATTACGGTCAGTATGCAAACAAAAGCGGTGACTTACCAGTTGCTTTCTGTGCGAGCAATCACACAACGGGTGGAAATTCAGGTAGTCCTGTTTTTAATGGAGATGGACAGTTGATCGGAACGAACTTCGATAGAAACTGGGAGGGAACTATGAGTGATATTTTCTTTAATCCCGACCAAGTGAGAAACATTGTATTGGATGTGCGTTTTACACTTTTCGTGATCGATAAGTTTGCCGGAGCAGGATATTTGTTGAATGAAATGAAGTTGATGAAGTAGGTTATTAGGGTAATGTCAGTTCGAGTGTTTATTGAGCGTGAGCGAAATAAATGTATCGAGAACATTATGAAAATAGCTACTTATTTGGAAAGATGCGAATGTGTTGATTTTATAAATTTTAAATTATAAATCGTGGGAATCGTAGAAATTATAACCATTGGCGACGAAATTTTAATCGGTCAGATCGTTGATACCAATTCCGCCTATATTGGGCAGTTGTTGAATATGAACGGCATGAGTGTGAAGCAGATCTCCTCTGTTTCTGATAACCGTGAGCACATTTTAAAAGCATTGGATGAAGCGAAATCGCGAGCAGACATTATTCTGATCACCGGAGGCTTGGGTCCTACCAAAGACGATATCACAAAAAAAACAATGTGTGAGTACTTTAAAACTACCATGCGTTTTGATGAAGGCGTCTACCAGGATGTAGCGACTATTTTTGCTAGCTATGGAAAAGAAGTATCGCCTTTGAATCGCTTGCAAGCAGAAGTACCGGCCAACTGCGAAGTAATTCATAATTACAATGGAACAGCGCCTTGCATGTGGTTCGATGTGGATGGAAAAATCTTTGTTTCTATGCCTGGTGTTCCTTATGAAATGAAAGCACTGATGAAAGATCAGGTGGTACCGAAATTAAAAGAGCGTTTTAAATTTCCGTCTATTTTTCATAAAACAGTTTTAACGCAAGGAATAGGGGAGTCTGCACTTTCTGAACTGATCTCTGATTGGGAAGACAGCTTAGCGGCTGTAGATATAAAATTGGCATACTTACCTGCACCCGGAATGGTGCGGTTACGCTTGAGTACAAAAGGTGAAGACGAATCGATTCTGATAAAAAATGTAAATCATAAAATTGAAGAATTGAAAGGAATTATCTCTGAATACATTTATGGTTATGAACTATTTGGTGAAGAGAAAGAAAGTTTAGGGATGATGGTGGGGAATTTATTACGTGATCAACACAAAACCATTTCAACGGCAGAAAGCTGCACTGGTGGATACATTTCTCACTTGCTTACCAAAGTAGCAGGAAGCTCCGATTATTACATAGGCTCCGTTATTTCGTATGCTTATGAGATTAAAGAAACCGAATTAGGTGTGGCACATGATGTAATTGAAAAGCACGGTGCTGTTAGTCAGCCAGTAGTTGAGCAGATGGCAAAAGCCATTCGAGTAAAATATAAAACCGATTATTCTATCTCTGCTTCCGGTATTGCTGGTCCAGGGGGTGGAACAGAAGAAAAACCTGTAGGAACAGTTTGGGTTGCAGTTGCAACACCGACAAAAGTGATTTCTGAAAAATTCTTGTTTGGGAATAACCGTGAACGCAACATTCAAAAGACGGCAAATGCTGCTTTAAATATGTTGAAGAAAGTTTTGGAGGCGGAAATCTCGCCAAGATAGACACCATTTGATCGAAAAAAATTGTCCCCAGCAAATAGTACCTAAAGATATTGGTTTTAAAGAGCTTTCCACAGTTTAAAAGATAGGTCTGAAATTTCCGATCTTTCGGGGGCTGATGATGTGAAATTTCCATTTTATGCTTCTGCTCTTGCAAGGAACAACTGTTTGAGGTTTGCACAAAAGGTTGTTAAAAGTAGGTGATGGTGTCGCCTAAATTTAGCTGTGATAACAAAAATTATTATTTCAGGATAATTATTTTTTTTGATAAAACATTTTTTCCTATCTCAAAATTTAAAATATAAACACCATTTGAAAGAGTTTGGGTTTCGAGTTTTAGTGAATGATGCCCGGCACTTTTCATTATTGGCGTGGTTGACAAAACTTCTGAACCTAAATAATTAAACAAACGAACGGATATTTTCGTTGTTGATGGCAAGGAATAATTAATATTGAAATAATCATTT
>CANIFU010000036.1 GCA_947466965.1 Bacteroidota bacterium | reverse complement strand
TTCTGGCAAATGATTGGTAGAGGTACCAGGTTATGTCCTGATGCATTTGGTCCTAACCAACCTAAAGAGCACTTTTTAATATTTGATGTATGCGGGAACTTTGAATTTTTTGATGCTGATAAACAAGCTAAAGAACCTAAAGTAGGTAAACCAATAACACAACAAATATTTGAATCACGGTTACACCTTAGCAGATTATTAAAAGAAACCAGTGAAGATGGAGACCTTGAATTAGCAGGTACTTTACTTGATATTTTACACAAGGCTGTTGAATCACTAGACAAAAGCAGGTTCCAGGTTTCCATGAATTTAAAGCATGTTCATGAATTTGAAAAAAGAGCAAGGTGGAACAACCTTGATGCTAATGATGTGCACATTATTGAAAAACACCTATCAGATTTACCTGTACCGGAAACCATCAATGAGCTAGCAAGAAGGTTCGATCTAATGATGCTAAAGCTTCAGATCTCAACCTTAATGATGGCTATGAACAAGAAAAAGCTGGAGGAAAACTTGATGGATATTGCAGAAGGGTTAAGCTTAAAATATACTATACCAATGGTTTTAAGATCAAAACCACTTATTGAAGAACTTAAAAACCCTGACTTTTATAAAGATTTATCACAGAAAAAACTGGATAGTATCAGGTTAGAGATACGTGAGCTGGTAGAGTATTTAGATGTTTCGGCAAGACCAACAATATATACAGATATTAAGGATTCTGAAATTACCATAACTGTGAATGAACCCAATTTAGCAACTAACTATGGTACAATTTACAGAAAACGGGTAGAGAAATTTATCAGAGATAATAAGAACAACATAACTATTTCAAAGCTGTCAACTAATGTACCTATCACAGCTGATGAGTTAAAATCACTAGAAGATATTTTATTTGATGGAGGAGAAAGAGGTACAAGAGCAGATTATTTAAAAGAGTTTGGTGAAGCACCATTAGGTATATTTATCAGAAGCATTATAGGTCTGGATATTAAAGCAGCGCAAGAAGCTTTTGCTGAATTTCTGCAAGCGGGTAATCTAAGAGCAGATCAAATGACATTTATACAAATTATAATAGCGCATCTTACCAAAAATGGAACAGTACAACCAAGCATGTTATTTGAACCACCTTTTACAGATATAAATGACCAAGGTTTAATGGGTGTTTTTGATGATGGAGCATCCCACAAGATTATAAGTATTGTGGAGAGGATCAATAGTAATGCTGTGGGAGCATAAAAACTAATCTAGCGGGCAGACCCTGCAGGAAAAAAGTTGCGGGAGCGTATAGCATACTTAGCAAGACCCTACTAAATATGTAAGTTTATAAGCTACTTATCTTCTAAACATATTAAATTTGTCTATAATGGAGTATGGGGATTGTATATAAACTTCCTACTAATAAAGACAAATACAAATGACCCGTGCAGTTATTGTTAGTATACTAATACTGATCTATTTCACAACTATAAGCTATTCACAAAACAGGGGAACAATTACTGTTAAGAGGAATAATGCGTCTATAATTGGTGAATGGGTGTTAAATAATGGTAAGGTTAAAGAAGATACTCTAAGATTTTTCTCAGATTCTACTTTTTATAGAGAATGTAGCGGTGCTCACTATTCTGCAACTTGGTCCTTAGATCAATTAAAAAAGATAATCCACATAAATAATTACCAACCTTATATGATATTAAAAAATGGCACCCACTATAACGCTAAAAATGAAGGGGATTTAAGCATACCCTATAAGCAAATTACCATGGACAGTCTTTCTATTGTACCCCTATTTGTACCCATAAAAACACCTACAAAATTCTATTATTTTGGAGGTAATTATGTAAGAATTAAATAGTAGCTTGGTTACTATCACCTGTAATCTTCCTAACTACCTGCAAAAAAATTGTGCCCGGGAAAAATACGCACACATCAAGAACCAGATCCTTGTTATTATAGCTATTTCCTAGTAAAAATTAATGATTGTGTGTTTTCCTACCAACAAAATATTTCTCTGTAGGAAAAAATCTTTATTAAATTATATATTTTCTAAAGATTAAAATTAATCCTACTTTTAACCAACTAATAATTATTAATCAGGTAAAAACTTGCACAATACATGCACAAGGATTATGTCTTAGGCTGAAAGTGGTGGGCCCACTTGGAATCGAACCAAGCACCCACAGATTATGAGTCTGTTGCTCTAACCGAATGAGCTATAGGCCCTTTTTGTATTGCTACAAAATTAGGAATGCGAAATTATAAATTTATAACGAATTAACAAAGTTCCTTTCCCTTTATATTATGGATATTAGTAAAAACAAATTTAAAAATATCATATTTGATCTGGGTGGTGTAATCATAAACATTGACTATGCGCTCTTAATAGGTGCTTTTTCTGAAATTGGTCTTCCGGATTTTGAAATGCATTTTTCTCAACTGAAACAAAAGGATTTGTTCGATCTTTATGAAAAAGGGTTAATATCTTCTCAGGATTTCAGGGATGAGCTGAAAAAACATTGTAAAATTGGGACTACAGATAAAGAAATCGATACTGCCTGGAATGCGATGTTGCTCGATCTTCCGAAAGAACGGCTGGAGTTGATATTGAATGTTAAAAATAAATATCGGACATTCTTATTGAGTAATACGAATGAAATTCACATGCTTTTTATTTACGATTATCTAAAAAAACAGTTGCAAATTCCTGATTTTAATCAACATTTCGAAAAAGTGTATCTCTCTTATGAAATACACATGCGCAAACCCGATGCTGAAATATTTGAATTTGTGATCAATCAAAATAGTCTTCTTAAAGAGGAGACGCTTTTTATAGACGACTCTGTTCAGCATGTTGAAAGTGCTAAATTGATAGGTATTCAGACGTATCTGCTGGACGTAAAAAATGAAAATATCATCGACTTATTTTAATTACAGCTTCTTGATGTTTAATATCAATAGTAAAATCGTTATTTTTGTAAAAATATAAAAAGATGAAATTATTTTTTAAAAAAATAAATTCCCGATTGCCTCTTCTCTTCCTCTTCTTATTTATAGGCAGTGCTTCTTTTGCTCAAATAAAAGATTCTATTGTTGAAATACAGCCTAAAAAAATTGCTGATCCCAAAGATCATATTGTTATTGATTTTAGTTTTGATTCCTATAGAAATTTCCCTGATGGTATTTCTCAAAAACCATATTCATTAGGCGGAAACGCTTATTTGATGTGGGATTACCCATTTGGGTATGGTCCATTTAGTATTGCTATTGGAGCAGGTTTTAGCACGCACGATGTTCATACCAACGGAAAAATTATCTACTCGATTAATGGCGATCATACTTCCTTTGTGCCCTATACAACAGAATATTCAACAAATAAGTTTTCATGCAATTATATTGACATTCCTATAGAGTTGAGGATTCGAACCAGAGGAAAAAAAAGTTTTAAATTGGCGATAGGAGGAAAGGCTGGATATGCATTTAATGTGCATACTAAATTCGAAGACGCAGCGGGTAAAATAAAAGTTTATAAAATAAAAAATGTAGATCCTTTCCGTTATGGTCTTACCTTTAGAATAGGCTATAACAGACTAAATTTTCAAGGGTTTTATGCCTTGTCGGAATTATTTAAAAAAGGGAAGGGGGAGCCCAACATGATTCCTTTTTCTATAGGAATTGGATTGTTGCTTTTTTAATAAAAGAGCATTAATCCCAATTCGATTATAAATCCTGCTAAAAATCCAGTATATACTTGTGAAGGTGTGTGTGCTTTCAATTTCAGTCGGGCAGTGGCAACTAGTCCTGATACAAAAAGGATAAGCAATAAAGGCATAAACAGATCGATTTGAATACGATACATTAGTCCCAGTGCAACACCAGCAATTCCTCCAATCCCAACAGTATGGGCGCTAATCTTCCACTTAAAGTTCACAATAAAAGTGAGCAATATAGAAAGTGCCGCACCTAAGATCACAATTTTAAATATGCTTGGAAATTCCGCATTGTGAAATAGGTAGAGTAATGCAAAAAAATACAACGCAGTGCTGCTGTAAGGAATGATACGCTCCTCGTTTGACTCCATTTCTATACTTTTGATGCGTCCCATTTTTAATAATATCAAGGCATTGATTGTTGGGAGTATAAATGTGAAAAGAAAAGTAACTCCAAGAATAATATATTTTAATATTTCTGAAATGAAAGCAGAAATATAATTGTCTGTAAAAAAAATAAATGCAAAGCCATAAGTTGGCATTAGGAGTGGATGAAAAAGATAAGAAATGGTTTTTGCGATTCTTGTTTCTAACATAATTACCCGTATAAATTTTTCAACACAGAATTCGCAGAGTTTTATTGAGTTGCACAGAGAGATTTTTGTCTCCAACGAGTATTTCTTTTGAATTTTGACCTTTTTCTCTTTTGACTTTTCTTAGAGTTCTTTTCTTAACCTTGCTACAGGAATTTCAAGCTGTTCGCGGTATTTAGCGATGGTTCTGCGGGCAATGTTATAACCTTTTTCTTTTAGAATTTTTGTTAATTTATCATCTGTCAAAGGTTTCTTTTTGTTTTCTGCAGCGATACAATCTTCTAGAATTTTCTTCACTTCTCTTGTAGAAACTTCTTCGCCACTATCAGTAGAAAGCGATTCGCTAAAAAAAGATTTCAGTAAAAAAGTTCCGAAAGGTGTTTGAACATATTTACTATTTGCAACTCTGGAGATTGTGGAAATATCAAGGTTCACCTTTTCTGCGATATCTTTTAAAATCATTGGTTTTAATAGCGTTTCATCACCGGTCAAAAAATAATCTTTTTGATAGTCCATGATTGCGTTCATGGAATAAAGCAATGTGTAACTGCGTTGTTGCAGGGCATCAATAAACCATTTTGCGCCCTCCAGTTTTTGTTTAACAAACATCGATGCTTCCTTGCTGCTCTTGTCTTTCGATTTGGAATATTCCTCCAGCATCTGGGCATATTCTTTACTTACTTTCAGATCGGGTGAATTACGAGAATTTAATGTTAGAATTAATTGTCCTTCTTCATTCACGATCATAAAATCTGCAATTACTTGCTGATGGCTTTTTTGTCCATCGGCCATTGAATTTCCTGGGCGAGGGTTTAATTTTAAAATTTCTTGAATCACTTCTTTCAGTGTTTCATCATCGATTTCAAGTTTTTTGGAAATTTTATCATAATGCTTTTTCGAAAACTCATCCATTTGTTTCTCCACTACTTCGGTAGCGAGTTCAACAATCATATTCTGAACATCAATACGTCTCAATTGGATAAGCAAGCACTCTTGTAAATCGCGTGCACCGATGCCTGCAGGGTCAAAATCCTGTATAACGTTTAACAACTCATTCAGTTCTTCTTCTGTCGTAGTTATATTTTGGGAAAAAGCGATGTCATCCACAATGGATGATAATTCTCTTCTTAAATACCCGTCGTCATCCAAATTTCCAATTAAGTGTAGTGCAACCTGATATTCGCGATCATCAAGGTCTTTCATTCCAAGTTGACTTTCAAGCATGTCCTGAAACGATACGCCAACTGAAAAAGGAATGTCTTTCCGTTCTTCATCCGGACTGATATTGTTTGCTTTCAGTTTGTACGAAGCCCCTTCATCATCATCCATATAGTCGCTAAGGCTGAAGTCTTCTCGTTGATTAGCATCATCTTTTGAAGTTTCTTCATATTCCTCATCGTTATCAAATTCATCTTTTGGTTCATCGTCAGTATCCACCCCTTCTTCAAGTGCGGGATTAATTTCCATTTCTTCTTTGATACGTTGTTCAAGCGCAATAGTAGGAAGTTGCAACAATTTCATTAATTGAATTTGTTGCGGAGATAATTTTTGAAGTAATTTTTGTGACTGAACCTGCCTTAACATAATCGTTCTACGCTAGCAATTTTTTTACAAAAGTAACAAAAATTCATCTAAAGTAATAGCAGGTAGGGAATAGAAATCATATTTTGAAGCCAATCACCAATACATCATCAATCTGCTCCAGCTCACCTTTCCAGTCGAGGAAGTTTTTGAGTAGGAGTTTTTCTTGTTCCTTGATTGGTTTATGGTATATATTTGAAACTAATTTTTGCATGTTTCCAACCATGAATTTTTTTCCTTTAGCGCCACCAAATTGATCGGCGTATCCATCAGAAAAAAGATAGATCGTGTCTCCTTTTTCGATGGAGATGCTATGATTGGTGAACGTTCGTTTTACTTCATTTTCCATTTCCAAACCACCTATTGGAAATTTATTTGCTTTAATGATTTCAAATGCATCCTCCCCATTTTTATTTTTTCTGAAAATCCAAAGTGGACGATTTGCGCCTGCATACTCCAGTATGGTGCCTTCTTCATTTAATGAACACAAGGCAATATCCATCCCATCGCGTCTTTCGTTTTCGGCATTCCCGCTTTGTTTTAAAGCAGTTTTTACACCAAGGTGTAATTCATTTAATATTTCGGCAGGGGAAGTAATGTTTTTTTCTGTAACAATCTCATTCAATAATGTATTGCCAATGATACTCATGAATGCTCCTGGAACTCCATGTCCGGTGCAATCTACAGATGCGATAAACCTTTTTTTATTTCGTTTGGCAAACCAATAAAAGTCACCACTAACAATATCTTTTGGTAAATATAAAACAAAGGCGTCGTTTAATTCATTGTGTAAATTTTGTAATGGAGGTAATAATGCTTCCTGAATATTTTTCGCATACTTTATACTATCCGTAATGTCGTGATTTTTTGCCTCAATGATTGCTTTTTGTTCAGTTACTTCTTTGTTTACGATTTCAACTTTTTCCTTTTCCTGACGGAGTTGAAAGGTTCTTAGCTGAACTTCCTCTTCCAGTTCGATCTTTGCTTTTTGAAGATTACGTGTTCTTACTACAATAAAAAGATAGATGCTGCCAACTGCAATAATTGAAGAAAGCGTATAGAACCACCAGGTTTTATACCAGGGAGGTAAAATTATAAAAGAATAGGTTACATCTTTTTCATTCCACAGGCCATCGTTATTCATTGATTTGAGATGAAAGATATAATCTCCGGGAGGTAATGAGGAATAGGTTGCTTCGGTTTTAGAGGTTGGTGGAAACCAGTCTTCATCGGCTCCTTCCAGCTTAAATTGATATTTTACTTTATTCGGATTGGTAATACACACACCAATAAAATCAAATGTAATGTGATTTTTATCATACGGTAAAATCAATTTGTTGGGTAAGTTTGTAATAGTATCTATTCCTTCCGAATAGTTTGTTAAATCTTCGTCTGCATTCTGGAAAAATAAGCGAATTGCTGTTATACGAGTGATCGCTTCTTTTCTGTTTGTTTTTTCTAAACGCGGATTAAATGCTGCAACACCTTTTATTGTTCCGAACCACAGATTCCCATCTGCATCTTTCATTTGTGCATTTGAATTGCATTCAATTCCCTTTAAGCCTTCTTCTTTTCCGAAATGTCGAATTTCAACGATATTATTTTTGTGAAAAATGTTTAAATTTATTTTATCTAATCCTTTGTTGGTTCCAATCCATAAATAATTTTTTTCTAAAGCCATTAAGTATACTTTATTGGAGGCTAAACCCAATCCTTCGTTGATTGTTTTAAAAGTATTGTAATCGAAACTAAAAACACCTTCATCTGTTCCAAACCATAAATAACGGTTGTTGTCCTGCAAAATAGACGTTACACGTTTATCCGTAAATCCATTTGCTTTGTTGAAACGAATTGCTTTTTCACGATCGTATTGGATCACGCCATTTTCGGAAGCCAGCCAAAGGTCTCTCTTGCGATCTTCATAAATAGCATAAACGTAATTGTTGCCTTTGTCATCTTTTAGTTTATCAACATCTTTATTAATACTAATTTTTCCATCCTTAAAACTGCACAAGCCTTTTTGGGTTCCTAGCCAAATCATTCCGGAGTGGTCCATAATAATTGAATAAACAATTTCTCCAGCAAGTCCATCTTTCGTATGGTAATTTTTAAATGTTCTTCCATTAAAAATACTTAATCCGGATTTTGTTCCGAAAAAAATATTTCCTTCTCGATCTTCGCTAATGGTTAATACTTCATTATCGGCTAATGAGCCATTAATGTTTTTTACATTTAATTTATAATTAATTATTTTATTTTTTTCGAATCTGCAAACGCCAAAGTTTTTAACGCCCAACCAGATATTCTTTTTTGAATCTTGAAATACAGCAGTGATGTAGTCGCCAGGCAAACTGTCTTTTACAGTGTATGAAGTAAATGCTTCAGTAGAAAATCGGGAAACACCAAATCCATCCGTTCCGAACCAAAAATTTCCCTCTCTATCTTGAAGAGCGGAAAGTATTTTATTACTCGCCAATCCGTTTTTTTGAAGATAGTTTCTGTAAGCAAATCCGTTGTATTTATAAACACCAGCAGATGTTCCCAACCATAAATTATTTTTATTATCCGAAACAATTGAAAGGAAGGCATTTAATTCTTCATTAGGAATATTTACTTTTTGAATTTGTCCGGCAGGAGTAATTTTACTTATGCCCGAAATGGTTCCTACATAAATGTTACCTTGAAGATCTTCGTTAATTGCACGAACAAAATCATTACGAAGTCCGCCTTTTGAATTGAAGCGTGTAACTATTTTGTTTTTCAGATTGTATTTAATTACACCGTCCTGAAGTGTTCCAAACCAGATATTTCCGGCTTTATCTGGATAGATAGTAATGATTGTTGCGGATGATAAAAGAGTATCTTCTTCAAATGGCACGATCTTGTTTTTGTCCAAATAACAAACCCCTTTAGCTGTTGCTATCCAAACAACTCCATTATCATCCTGTACAGTTTTAAATACCCGATTGTGAGGTAATCCATTTTTGTCTGTATAATTTCTAAATTTTTTCCCATTAAAAATGCTCAAGCCCCCGTTTGTTCCAAATAGAAGCTGTCCTGTTTTTAATTCAGTAATGGAAAATACAACATTGTTGATAAGGCTGTCATTTTCAGTAAACGTCACAAATTTATTACCATCGTATCTGCTTACGCCACCACTGTTGGTCCCAAACCATATGTTGCCGTTACGATCCTGACACATAGAAAGCACTTGAGATTGAGCAATACCATCATCGACACTGAAATTTCGGAAGTCGTAAGTCTGAGATATCACCGATTGTTTTGCAAAGAGCAAAACAATTAGTGCAACTATTATTTTAGAATAAATTTTCAAAACATTTTATAAGTGTGAATAAAGATATAAAAAAAACGAAAAGCCGCTAAAAATTTTTGTAGCGGCTTTTAAGTCGAATCGCAGTGGAAACAATATTAAAATTCTGCGGTTTTAGGTGCTCTTGGGAAAGCGATCACATCGCGTATGTTGGTCATTCCCGTTACGAATAAAACCAAGCGTTCAAAACCCAACCCAAAGCCTGCATGCGGAGCGCTTCCGAATCTGCGGGTGTCCAGATACCAATATAATTCTTCAGTAGAAATGTGCATTTCTTTCATTCGTTTTTCCAATAATTCTAAACGTTCTTCACGCTGAGAACCACCAATGATCTCTCCAATTCCGGGGAATAATATATCCATAGCTGCTACTGTTTTCCCATCATCATTCTGGCGCATGTAAAATGATTTGATGTCTTTCGGATAATCAGTTAATATGACAGGTTTTTTAAAATGTTTTTCAACGAGATAACGTTCGTGTTCACTTTGAAGATCAGCGCCCCAATTCTCGATCAGGTATTTGAATTTTTTCTTTTTATTGGGGGTCGAATTTTTTAATATTTCAATCGCTTCAGTATACGTCAATCGTTCGAAATTATTTTCGAGACAAAAATTTAATTTTGCAGTAAGATCCAATTCTGATCGTTCATCCTGAGGTTTTTGTTTTTCTTCTTCCAACAATCGGTTTCTCAAAAATTCAATTTCATCGGCACAATGTGAAAGTGCATATTTGATGACATGTTTTAAAAGATCTTCTGCCAACTGCATGTTGTCTTTTAATTCATAAAATGCCATTTCGGGTTCGATCATCCAAAATTCAGCAAGGTGACGTGTTGTGTTTGAATTTTCTGCGCGGAAGGTAGGTCCAAAGGTATAAATATCGCCGAATGCCATTGCAGCAAGCTCTCCTTCTAACTGTCCGCTTACTGTTAAGTTAGTTGATTTTCCGAAAAAATCCTGTTTGAAATCTATTTTTCCTTCTTCTGTTCGTGGTGGATTATCAAAATCCAATGCTGTTACACGAAACATTTCTCCTGCACCTTCGGCATCCGATGCCGTGATAATTGGCGTGTGCATGTATACGAATCCACGGTCATTAAAAAATTGATGAACGGCAAATGCTAGTGCGTGACGGATTTTAAATACAGCATTGAATGTATTTGTTCTAAAGCGTAAATGTGCAATCTCACGCAAAAATTCCAAACTGTGTTTTTTTGGTTGAAGGGGGAATTTTTCAGCATCACTGTCTCCTAATATTTCCAGTAGTTTTACTTTTAATTCTACCTTTTGTCCTTTACCTTGCGATTCAATCAATTCTCCGGTTACACTTATTGCTGCACCCGTTGTTAATCGTTTCAATAAAGCTTCATCTGTGGTATTAAAATCTACTACTGCTTGTATGTTATGAATGGTTGAGCCATCATTGATTGCAATAAATTGATTGTTACGAAATGTTCGCACCCATCCTTTTACAGTAACTTCACTTCCATATGCTGTTGAATTCAGCAGCTCTTTCACTTTTGTTCTTTTCATAATTGTTGAATCATTTAAGTTTGTAAATGTAACATGTCTAGTCCTGAAAAAAGTTAACACGGATTAGGTTATAAAATTACACTAAAAATTGACCTCGGAAGAAAATTCTTTCGAGGTTTTTTTCTTCCATTTCTTTAATTTTATTTTTCGTTGCAAGTGAGTCATGTTTGGTGTTAGCATGTGACAGCTTAAATGAGGCCGACTTTCATTGTAAATACTAATAGACTCTTCAATTACTTTCAATGCTTGCACGTGATCCTTAAAGCCATCTATTATCAAAAACTCATACTTTAATATTCCGTTAATCCTTTCTGCTATTGCATTTTCATAGGGGTCACCATTCTCGGTCATGCTTATTTTTATGTTGTTATCTTTCAGTTTTTGAACATAATCAGCGGAGCAATATTGCAAGCCTCTATCAGAGTGATGAATTAATTCTTGCTTGTATTTTCTGTTTTTTAATGCTGCTTCTAATGCTCGCAAAGGACCTGCTGTACTTAAATTCTCTAAGAGTTCGTAGCCCATTATTTTCTTTGAATATGCATCTGTTATTAAACTTAAATATTCGTGTCCTTTATCTGTTTTGATATAAGTAATATCACTAACCCACAATTGTTCTGGACGATTCACGTCAATATCTTTTATAAGATTGGGGTGTTTTTTCATCCAGTGCTTAGAGTTTGTTGTCTTCACATAGCTTCTTTTAGGCTTTATAAGCAAATGCTCTGCTCTTAAAAAATTAAACAAAACATCTCTTCCCATTTTTATATTTAAAACTTTCAAGTCTTGTTTAATTAAAAAATAAAGCTTCCGTGTCCCTATTCTTGGCATTTTACAACGGATGCGCATAACAATATCCCTTACTTTTACTAAGTCAATATTTCTTTTGATTCTACTAGATCTGTCTTTGTAATAGGATTGTCTACTAAACCCAAACAATGAACTAACTCCCTTAATGCCTATGATTGGGGCTTTTGATTCTCGGATTGTTTGGGCAAATACTTTTTTCGAATATCCGTTTTTAACATGCCATCTGCGATATCGATGGCTATATTTAATACATGAACCTTTTCCTTTTCTCTTGCTAAAAGGGTTTCTAGTTCTTTTATTCGTTGTTCTGGAGTTTTTTTATGTGACATGACCGGCAGTTCTTTCCAATCTAAGATACTATGTTTTCGTATCCAAACCAAAACCGTACTTCTGCCTTGGATTCCGTACTTCCTTTGAGCCTGCTTGTAACTCAATTCGCCTTTTTCTACTTCTGATACTACCTGTAATTTAAAGGCTAAACTGTAATCTCGTTGACTACGTCTTGCTCTTTGTCGTTCTTGTACTTCCATAATTTAAGTTGTTTTGTGTGACAACTTATTTCAGGACGAGAGAACAAAATAAAAAAAGCCATCCGTTGCTTGTCGGATGGCTTTTTGATTTTATGTTAATTATTAATCAATTACCATCAATCGCAATGTGTTCGAATTATTATTAATTGTTGTGAATACGATATGCAATCTTAAATTATTTATCATCGCCTAGTACCTAAAATATTATTCAGTTATTACTAATCGTTGTGTTGTTGATTTACCATCAATGATCAATGAAATAAAATAAACACCGCTTGTTAATTTGGTATCACTTGAATTCAGATTCAGTTTGAACTCCCCAGCAGTTTGTTTCGAATTCACTAGTTCGGCAGTTTTTATTCCTAATACATTATAAACAGATACGTTCACATCGGCATCGGTTAAAAGAGAATAAGATACTGTTGCATTTCCATTTGACGGGTTAGGGAAAACATTGAATTTGTTTTCTATCGCCATTTCAGGATTACTGATACCAACACCTGCATTCGGCACAAAATGAATGGTTGTAGAATCAACTAGATAATCCAAATACATAAATTCGCTTGTGGCAGTCGTTAGTTGGAAGGTATAGGATGAATCGGTTCCGAGTCCTGGAATATCAACATAAACAGTATAGCTTTCTACTCCTGTACTGTATGGAATATCTCGGAAGTAAAAATATCCTCCTCCATCAGATGCAGTAGTATTACTTGTTGTAGTGCTAGTGACCATGGCTCCTCCCGGATTTTTTCCTAGCTTAACATCTAAGCCCGGGATCGGGTCTCCGGGTGTTCTTCCGAATCCGACATCTTCCACAATTCTTCCACGCAAATTTCCAGGGCCTGCTGTAATAATCCCCAATTCTTCGATCATTAGAATGTCTGCTGTTTCTACTCCACTGCATCCATGAAGAAATTGTGTAGCAGTTGTCCAAGAAAAGGCATTCCCATAATAAGTAGAATTTAAAGTCGGGTATGTAATTGAATCGGCAAAAACTTTTATTAAATAGGTCCCACTGTTTAAAGCCGTAAAAACATAATTTCCACCTGCATCCAAGGCAGCAACTTGAACGGTATCCAAGCGTGTATACGTTGGTATGTATTTCAATGCTACAACATTTCCTGTTGTAACATTCCCTCCCGAATAGGTCACATGTCCTATTACATCTGTGCTTGGAATGATTGTTATGTTTGTTGCGCTTCCTGTATAACATCCGTTAACATCAAAAACAGTTAGGGAGTAGGTAACGCTTGAAAGAGGGGCTACAGCGGCATTTTGCCCTGAAATGCTACCGCCAATTCCATCATTCCAGTAGAAACTATAACCAGGAGTACCGCCTGAAACTGTTGCAGATAAAAGCGTTGTATCGGCATAACAAATACTTACGGGTGGACTTGCAGTTACCAATAATTGAGGATTTGCAGTTACAAAAACAGAATCGGTGATTACGCATCCGAATAGGGTATCCGAAACATAATACATAATATCTGTTGATGGGGAAGTGTATACTGAAGCACCAGTTGTTGCTGAAAGAGATGTTGCTGGTGACCAATAATAGGTAGTTCCACCATTCGCATTTAATGCTGTACTGGCTCCATAACAAACCGTTGCAGCAGCAGGAGTAATGTTAATGGAGGGTACTTCCAAATCAACGGTTTTGCTTGTTGAGCAACCAATTGCGTTTGTTGTAGTTAATGTGTACGAAGTTGTTGTGGTTGGGGTTGCCATTGTATTTGGCGTATTTACAGAGGATAAGCCTGCAGTCGGCAACCATGAATAGGTCATGTTTGTGTCTGCTTCAGAAAAATTAAGAGACCATCCCTTTAAGAATCCTCCATTTAAATTTTGGTTATCATAAATTTCTATTCTCCATACTCCATTTGTTGAACCGGTTAAATAATAATAAGGATCCGTTGGAACGTAAGATCCTGTGAATGGTCCACTTCCAGACATTATTGAATTTGTGGCTGTTTGAGAAAATACTGTTCCGATAAAATTTTGAGTTCCAAATCCGTTATATCCTGATAAATTTATAAATGATCCATCCGGAGCGTAAAGTACGATGTTAAGTTCACCATCATTCGGATGATATAAACTATCAATCGTAACATTTACTAAAGTATATGGAGCGCCATCATCAAATATACCTGCAACGGTTATGCTGTCTTGGGCATATGTATAATCGGAAATTGCAACTGTATTTGTACTTGATAAAGTAGGTAGATTTGTTCTGAGGTTAGAAATATGAGAAGAAACCATCTGCAGTGAATCATCTAAACAAATTACCGCCGAAATGGATTCAGGACTGCTTATTAAGGAAGATGGGGCAGCTAATAAATTTACAGTAACGGTATCATAAGAAGAACATCCATTTGCATCAACGCCTGTTACAAAATGATTGCCACCACTGGAAAGCAATATAGACGGAACAGCTGAAGCAATGGAGGCATCCCACGTATAATTTGTAAATCCAGCGGAAGCTGAAAAAGAGGAGGATAGTCCGTCACACATTGTAACAGTTGAAGGTGAAGCAACAATAGGGGTTGGTGTAAAGTCACATAATCTCCATATTTGTCCACCGTAATTTTCGGTTGGTGTCCTGCCTATAGTAGGCATACTTCCCGGGAAAAAATTTTCTCCGGTAGCATAAATATTATTTCCAAATGAGAAAATATTGCCGAACTCTCCGTTATTGTTGTAACCAAAGCCATTGCCATTTGAAAGTGTGTAGGTAATACCATCATTGGTTTTATAAATTTTACCAGCCATAGGCGCAAACGCATAAGTAGTAATCCAAAGATTTGTTGCGGTAGAATTTATGCTTGTAACTTTTTCACTTGCAGTAGAAAATTGCATCACAGAATCCCAAACCATTTCATCTGAAGATCGCCAGATTTGAGCTCCATCCGTAAAGTTTCTTGTACCTATGTATATCGAAGATCCCCACGTACCGATAGCTGTAAATTCATAGTTGTTTGGATTAGAAAAGCCGACCCCAGCAAATGTATTAAGTGTCCAGTTGGCGCCATCTGCAGAGCTGTACAATTGGGCAAAGTTTGTTCCGAAAAAAAGTTTATTATTGAATTCCGAAATGCAATTGATGCGCTCGTAAGTAACCGATTGATCGAAATTTAAGACTGTATCCCAAGTCGATAGAAGATTGTCAGGATCATTACTATCGTATGGAGCCTTCAGGATCATATCGCCAGAAGGGGCTTCCAAAACAAGGTATATCGAATCAATAGCTCCAGTTCCATTAAATGGTATGATGTGTTTTATCCGATGGTCTGTTGAATTTAAAAACGGTTGCCAGCTGTTTCCATTGTCATCAGAACTAAGGGCTTTTTGTATAGGATAGAAATATTTGTATTCTGAAAGATATAATCTTCCGGCTCCTGCAGATGTTGCTGCCATCGCATCAATTATATTATAGCCTGGATCAGTAAATATTTTCTGCCAAGTTCCAGGATCTCCTGCGCTTGAAGTGTAAACGCTTGCGGAATCCAAACCTGTTCCTGCAAATATTTTCCCGTTATAAACAAGGGATGTTGAAACTGCTCTGTTAAACACATTGTCAAATCCTCCTCCAATAACTGGAGTCCAATTGTCTTGCGCAATAGCTAAAATGGATAAACTAAAGATTGCAAGCGAAGTAAGTAAATGTTTTTTCATATCTATAAAATTGTTCATGCTAAAAATAGGATTTTTTTTTGAATCATTAAGGTAAAAAAAACGTCTATTTTCCAGCAGTATTTTAAGTATATTACCACTTAAATTAGTTCATAGAAAACGATTGCGAGCAAAAAAGTTTCCATTTTTATAAATGAATATCAATTAGTTATAATTTTTCTCTCAAATAATTACATGGAAACTTTGGGAATAAAAAATGTTTCCATAGTTTTGCACCTGATTTAACCAAAAACAAACAAATGGAACCCAGAGAAAGAATATTGCTTGGTGCAGAGGAGCTATTCTTTAAATACGGAATCAAGAGTGTTACAATGGATGATATTGCTAAAGAATTAGCGATTTCAAAAAAAACAATCTATCAATTTTTTAGGGATAAAAATGAATTAGTGGAAACACTATTGACTGTTAAGCTAGCCCAGGATGAGTGTGAATTCAAACAAATTCAGGAAGCGTCGGAAAATATGATTGTTGAGGTACTCAACATGATGAAACACATGGCCGCGATGTTTTCAAAAACAAACCCTAATATATTTTATGATTTGCAAAAATATCATCCGAATGCTTGGAAACATTTTAAATCCTTTAAAGAAGATTGTATGGCAAAGATGGTAGAAGCGTCTATAGAACGGGGAATTAAAGAGGGGCTTGTACGAAAGGATGTGAATGGAAAGGTTTTATCAAGGCTACGTATCGAGCAAGTTGAAATGGGCTTGAGAGCAGATATTTTTCCACCAGATAAATTTAAAATGGTGGATGTTCAACTGGCAATGCTCGATCATTTTCTTCATGGAATATGCACGCTAAAAGGACATAAAATGATTAATAAATACAAACAACTTACCGAAGAAGAATAAAAAAAGTCATATGAAAAAATTAATTCTATTAGTTGGAACAGTTTGCATAACACTCTATTCCTTCTCTCAAACAAAAGACAGTTTTTCGTATTCGTTTTCCTTGCAAAAAGCAATTGAGTTTGCTTTGCAAAACCAAAAGGATGTTAAAAATGCAATCATTGATGAGCAGATCGCACAGAAAAAAGTGAATGAAATTGCCGGCATGGGTTTGCCTCAGATAAATTCTAGTTTTGATCTGAGGGAATTTATCGAAATTCCTACATCCTTAATTCCTGCCGAAATTTTTGGCGGCGCACCCGGTACTTTTGCAGCGGTAAAGTTCGGAACAAAATATAATGCAACTGCCGGATTAGATGCCTCTCAATTGATCTTTAGCGGTGAATACTTTTTAGGTGTTAAAGCATCAAAGGTATTTGTTGAACTTTCTACTAAATCTACTCAACGAACAAAAATTGAAACATCCGCTACTGTCTCAAAAGCATATTATACAGTTTTGGTAAATGAAGAGCGAATAAAATTGATCGATGCCACCGTTTCCCGCATCAAAAAAACACTAACAGACACGAAAGCTCTTCTCGATAATGGTTTTGTTGAGAAGATTGATTATGATCGTTTAACAGTAACGTACAATAATTTGTTGGTGGAACAAGAAAAAATGCAGCGCTTATTATCATTGGGTAACTACCTTTTAAAGTATCAGATGGGAATGGATGTGAATGCAAGGCTTCTTTTAACGGATAAGCTGGCAGATGTAAAATTCGATTTCACGAATTCAATTTCAACTCAAAAATTTGATTACGAAAAGCGAATTGAATATGGTTTGTTTCAATCACAATATAAATTAGCAAAATTAGATTTGAAGCGTCAGCGACTATCCTATCTGCCAACAGCATTTGCTTATGGAAGTCTCAGTGGATCTGCACAACGAAATGAATTTGATGTTTTCAACACGGATAAAAAATGGTTTCCGACAAGTGTTATAGGTGCTAAAATAACGATGCCTATTTTTAACGGTTTGCAACGACATTCAAAAAATCAGCAAGCAAAATTATCACTTCAGAAAGCAGAGAACAATATGGATTTTATAAAAAACTCCATCGATCTTGAGATAGCATCTTCTACTGCTATTTTGCAAAATGCGGCCTCATCTCTTGAAAATCAGAAAAAAAATATTTTGATAGCAGAAGATGTTGTTCGTGTTTCAAAATTAAAATATGAACAAGGAGTAGGCTCAAATTTAGAAATGATAACTGCTGAAACCAGCTTGAAAGAAGCACAAACAAATTATTTCAATGCCCTGTTTGACGCACTGGTAGCAAAGATTGATTATGATAAAGCAAATGGAAATTTAAAATAACGCATTGATAAAAAACACTATATACTTATAAACAAATGAAAAAAATAGTTTTAATCCCAAGTCTTACTTTATTACTTATCGCTTGCGGTGCAGGAAAAGATAAAAAAGCACAACTCGAATCATTAAAAAAACAAGAGTTAGAATTAAAATCAAAAATTACCGCACTTGAAGCGGAATTAAGTTTGGGTTCCGATTCACTTAATAAAGGAACGCCTGTTGCTGTTCTTGTGCTCAAAAATGAACTATTTAAAAATTATATCGATGTTCAAGGGCGAGTTGATGCAGATGAAAATGTTGCATTAAGTTCTGAAATGCCAGGAACAATTACCAAAATAAATGTAAAACCGGGAGATGAAGTGAGTGTTGGACAAGTGCTCGCAGAAACAGATGTACGTGCTATTAATCAACAAATATCAGACCTTCAGATCAATGCCGATTTGGTGAATCAGGTTTATGAAAAACAAAAAAATCTTTGGGATCAAAAAATTGGAACCGAAGTGCAATTTTTGCAAGCGAAAACAAATAAAGAAAGTATCACTAAAAAAATGAGTGTGATGCAAGAACAACTTCGAATGACAAAAATTATTTCTCCAATCAATGGAACTGTTGATGCTGTTGATATTAAAATCGGACAAATGACTGCTCCCGGTATGCCTGCCATTCGAGTGATTAACTATTCAAATTTAAAAGTGAAAGCGGATGTTTCTGAAACATACGCCTCTAAAATTAAAAAAGGAAATGATGTAATTGTCTATTTTCCTGATGTTCAGGATTCAATTCTTGCGAAAGTAAATTTTGTGTCACGCGCAATTAATAATTCAAGTCGAACCTTTTCAGTGGAAGTATTACTTGATAATAAAAAAGAATACCACCCAAACATGGTTGCTAAATTGAGTATTAACGATTATCAATCTGCTCAGCCTGGAATAATGGTTCCTGTAAGAACGATTCAGAAGGATGAAAGTAATGCCTTGTTTGTATTTGTTACTCAAGGTAAAAAGGCGCGTAAACAGTTGATTACAATCGGTAAAGAATACAATGGAAAAGCAGAAGTGTTAACAGGGTTAAAAGAAGGTGATACATTGGTTGCCCTTGGATATGACCTGATCAATGATGGAGATAGCATTACTTATTAATTGTAGAAAAATTTAATTTATGAAATTTAAAGAATTTAAACCATCGAGTTGGGCCATTGATAATAAAATAAGTATTTATATACTTACTTTCTTTATAACAATTGCCGGACTATTTTCATACAACAGTCTTCCCAAAGAAAGTTTTCCGGAGATCGTTGTTCCTACAATTTATATTAATACTGTTTATTTAGGTAATTCACCTACCAATATCGAAAATCTTGTTACCAAACCAATTGAAAAACAATTGAAAGGTCTTTCAGGGATGAAAAAATTAAATTCAACTTCTTTACAGGATGTATCCGTAATCATGGTTGAGTTTAATACCAACATGAAAGTGTCGGACGTAAAAGAAAAAGTGAAAGATGCTGTTGATAAAGCGGCTATGGATCTTCCAAAAGATCTTACTCGGCAGCCAAATGTTTTAGAAGTTAATTTTTCTGAATTGCCAATCATGTATGTAAATCTGGCAGGAAAAATGGATCTTAATAAACTAAAACTTTATGCAGAAAGTCTGAAGGATAAGATTGAAGGAATGAAAGAGATCTCCAAAGTAATTATGGTTGGAGACTTGGAGCGTGAAATACAAGTGAATGTGGATATGTATAAAATGCAATCTGCGAATTTATCACTTGGAGATATTCAACGTGCTGTTCAATATGAAAACATGAATTTCTCTGGTGGACTTGTTCCAATGGATGGAATGAAAAGAAATATTTCTATTAAAGGAGAATTTAAATCTGTTGATGAAATAAAAAATATCATCGTTACTTCTGGCGCTGGTGCAAAGCTTTATTTGAAAGACATTGCTGAAATTGTTGATGGAAACAAAGAGCAGGAAAGTTATGCCCGTTTAGAAGGAAAAAATGTTATTACGCTGAATATTGTAAAACGATCCGGAGAAAATTTAATTGATGCTTCTGATAAAATCACTGCTTTGCTGGAAACAATGAAGAAGGATGATTTTCCTCCCGATTTAAAAATAACAGTTACCGGTGATCAATCAGAAAAAACAAGAAGCACCTTACACGACTTAATCAATACAATCATTATTGGATTTATTTTGGTGACTTTTATTTTGATGTTCTTTATGGGTGTAACAAACGCCTTGTTTGTTGCAGCCTCGGTTCCTTTGTCTATGTTCATTGCGTTTTGGGCAATGCCAGCTATTGGTGGAGCGTTCGATTTTAGTTATACCATGAACATGATTGTACTCTTCGCATTTTTACTTGCTCTGGGAATTGTTGTGGATGATGCAGTTGTTGTGGTCGAAAATACGCACCGGCTTTTCGAAAATGGTAAGCGTGATATTAAAACGGCCGCGAAAATGGCTGCCGGTGAAGTGTTTATGCCTGTGTTAAGTGGAACACTTACAACACTTGCACCTTTCGTTCCTCTCCTCTTTTGGAACGGAATCATTGGTAAATTTATGTTTTTTTTGCCGGTTACTCTAATTGTAACATTGTTGGCTTCCTTGCTCGTAGCTTATATCGTCAATCCTGTATTCGCAGTCGATTTTATGAAGCCTCACCTGCCGAATCATAAAGAAAAATGGACAAAAAATACAACATTCACTGCAATTGGATTTTTTATACTAGGCTTATTCATTCATTTAAAAGGCCACCACGCAACTGGAAATTTAACCTTCTTTATTTTAGGATTTTATTTGTTGAATAAATTTATTTTGTACGCAATTTTTGAAAAATTTCAGACAAAAACTTGGCCCGCATTTCAGGCTCGCTATGCTAAATTTTTAATTCGATTTTTAAAACGACCTGGTTTAGCTTTGGTTGGCGTTTTTATATTGTTTGTTTTATCAATTATGTTTTTTGTTGCACGCGGACCCAAAGTGGTATTTTTTCCACAAGGAGAACCGAATTTTGTATATGTATATTTGAAATTACCTGTAGGCACAGATCCTGTTCAAACAAATCAGGCAATGCTTCTTGCTGAAAGTAAAGTGAATGATGTATTAGGCGACTCAAATAAAATTGTGAAGTCGATCATTACGAATGTTACCAAACAAACAACCGATCCCCAGGATCAAGATCAAAGTGATTATCCGAATCGCGGAAAGATCGCAATTTCATTTGTTGATTTCAAAGACAGAGAGGGTGTGTCTACTTCCAAATATTTGGAAGAACTTCAGAAAATGAATTGGAATATTCCCGGTGCAGAAATCAGCGTTTCAAAAGAACAAGCAGGACCGCCTGTTTCGAAACCTATTAACATTGAAATCAGCGGTGATAATTTTGATGAATTGGTAGCTAATTCTATTCAACTGAAAAGATTTTTAGATAAACAAAAAATGGAAGGGGTCGTTAATCTGAAATCGGATTTTGAAACGATAAAACCGGAGATTGTTTTTAATGTCGATCGTGAACGTGCAAATCGAGAAGGGATTAGTACTGCAACTATCGGAATGGAAATTCGTAATGCCGTTTTTGGTGCTGAAATAAGTAAGTTCAGAGACGAAAATGATCAATATCCGATTCAGTTGCGTTATAAATATGATCAGCGCAATAATATTGAAGCATTGAGAAATTTAAAGATCACTTTCCGCGATATGAATATGGGCGGGATTTTAAGAAGTGTTCCCCTTTCTTCATTTGCGCAAGTTGTATATAGCAATACATATGGCGGAATTAAAAGAAAGATGCAAAAACGTGTGATCTCTTTATCTTCAAATGTTGTTACTGGTTTTAATGAAAATGAAGTGGTTGGGGTAGTTAAAAAAGCATTGCTTGAATTTAAACCTGTTGGAAAAGTAAATGTTAAAATGACAGGCCAGCAAGAAGAGCAAGCTGAAACAGGCGCATTTCTTGGTACTGCTTTATTGTATTCAATAGCTTTAATGTTATTGATCCTTGTATTACAATTTAATGCTGTAGGTAAACCATTGATCATTCTATCAGAAATTTTGTTTAGTATCATCGGTGTTTTAATTGGTACTGCATTGTTTAAAATGGATATGAGTATTGTAATGACGGGTGTTGGTATCATCGCATTGGGTGGCGTTGTTGTTCGAAATGGTATCCTATTAATAGAGTTTGCTGAGGTGGCGCGATCACAAGGAATGGGCTTGTGGGATGCTACTATAGAAGCGGGGCGTACCCGTATGACTCCAGTTATTCTTACGGCTACCGCTGCTATTTTGGGGTTAATTCCCTTAGCCGTTGGACTTAATATGGACTTTGAAACGCTTTTTGCTTCTGGTGATCCACAGTTGTATTTTGGCGGTGATAATGTTGTGTTCTGGGGCCCTTTAGCCTGGACAATGATCTTCGGATTAGCCTTTGCAACATTCCTCACCCTGCTTTTGGTTCCTGCAATGTACTTAATGTCTGAACGATTAAAACGCAAATCAGAAATCATTCTTTCGCATGTTGGTGCTCCTCATGCATTAATGTATGTTCCTTTTGCGATTATGATTATTAGAGTGGTATTGTACTTTAAAGGTACAAAATTGGAATACGGTAATTTAGATTATTGATTTTTTACAAAATGCTGTCCTCTTTATTGGACAGCATTTTATTTTAAATCAACTAATTAAGTTAGTTTGAAATATTCCTTTAGTCCTTTTTGTATCTCTTAATATCCCTATAATTAAATATTTTCATGATTTATTTGAAATAAAAAGTAATTACTTCTTTTTTTTCTGCATGAATCAAATTGAAAGAATAACATAGAGTGAAGAACATAAAATATTTTTAACTATTCGAAAAAATTACGACACAAAACTAGAACAATGTTAAATATTCTAAAATGTAATCCCGTACTACAATAAACGGATATAAATCTAGTTTTTAGTCAGTTTTATACTGTATAATAATTTATTTTATCTTTGCAACGAATATAATCACCCAAGGAAAAGGAATGGAATTTAAAGCAGGAAAACTGTTGGATAAAATTGAATATCCCTCAGATCTAAGAAAATTAAAAGAAGAACAACTTCCTGAAGTGAGTAATGAATTACGCCAATTCATTATTGACGTTGTTTCTCAAAAGGGTGGCCACTTTGGCGCTAGCCTAGGAGTTGTAGAACTTACTGTGGCTTTACATTATGTTTTTAATACTCCTTATGATCAACTTGTTTGGGATGTTGGCCATCAGGCCTATGGTCATAAAATTTTAACAGGAAGACGAAAAAATTTTCATACAAACCGCATCTATAAAGGGATAAGTGGTTTTCCAAAAAGATCAGAAAGCGAATACGATACTTTTGGTGTAGGACATTCATCTACTTCAATTGGGGGAGCCTTAGGAATGGCTGTTGCTTCTGCTTACAAAGGGGAGAAAGAACGCCAACACATTGCTGTAATTGGTGATGGCTCAATGACAGCCGGACAGGCATTTGAGGCACTTAATCACGCAGGCATAACCAATTCTAATTTGTTGGTTATTTTGAATGATAATTGCATGAGCATCGATCCGAATGTTGGAGCTTTACGTGAATATCTTACGGATATTACCACTTCCCATACCTATAACCGTGTAAAAGATGAGGTGTGGAATTTACTTGGTAAAATCAGTAAATTCGGACCAAACGCACAGGAAATTGCTTCAAAAATTGAAAATGGAATCAAATCGTCTTTGCTCAAACAAAGCAACATGTTCGAGTCTCTGAAATTCAGATATTTTGGTCCGGTTGATGGACACGATGTGGAACGGTTGACGAAAGTATTGCAAGACCTTAAAGACATTCCAGGACCAAAAATCTTACACGTGCTTACTCAAAAAGGGAAGGGATACAAATTCTCAGAAGAGGGTAATCAAACCGTTTGGCATGCTCCTGGATTATTTAATAAGGATACCGGTGAGATTATTAAAATAGTTCCCAAAGAGCCTCAACCTCCCAAATACCAAGATGTTTTTGGTTATACAATTGTTGAATTGGCCGAAAAAAATTCTAAAATTATGGGTATTACGCCTGCTATGCCTTCGGGATGCTCGCTGAATATCATGATGAAAGCAATGCCCGATAGGGCTTTTGATGTTGGAATTGCCGAGCAGCATGCTGTTACTTTTTCTGCCGGTTTAGCAACACAAGGGCTTATTCCATTTTGTAATATTTATTCTTCTTTTATGCAGCGTGCATATGATCAAGTAATCCATGATGTAGCGTTGCAGAATCTGCACGTTGTTTTTTGTTTGGATCGTGGTGGATTAGCCGGTGCTGATGGACCTACCCATCATGGTGCTTTTGATCTTGCATTTTTTAGATGTATTCCCAATATGATTGTTTCGGCTCCTATGAACGAAGAGGAGTTACGAAATCTAATGTATACTGCCCAATTACCTGAAACAAATGCTCCCTTTTCTATCCGTTATCCAAGAGGAAATGGTGCAATGGTAGATTGGAAAACGTCTTTTCAGAAAATAAAAATTGGAGAAGGTAGACGCATTCAAGCGGGTGACGACATTGCTATTTTATCAATCGGCCACATTGGAAACAATGCTGTTGATGCCTGTAAAATTTTGGAAAACAACAGCATTAAGGCGGCACATTACGATATGCGTTTCGTAAAACCAATTGACGAACAATTATTACACGAAGTTTTTTCTAAATACGCCAAAGTAATTACCCTTGAAGATGGTTGTATAATGGGTGGTATGGGTAGTGCAGTTCTTGAATTTATGGCCGATAACAATTATACCGCTCAGGTAAAACGATTAGGTATCCCTGACAAATTTATTGAGCATGGTGAACAAAAAGAATTATACATCGAATGTAATTTTGATGTAGACAGTATCGTTAAAACTGCCACAGATATGGTTGGTGTTAAAACTCATACAATGGTCGGATAATAGCGTTATTCGTGTTAAATGAAATAAAAACCTTCTTGTATTTTTGCCAGGAAGGTTTTTATTTTTTTCATAAGTTTTAAGCCCTGCAGTAATTCATACTGATATTGTATTATATTTGGAAGAAATTTTAAAAAATATAAAAAGATGAAAATCAAAAAAATTTCTTTTTTCGTATTCATAGCTATTTCTACTGTATTTGTTGCTTGTAGTTCTTCTTCCAACGACTCGGCTTCTGAAGAAAACATTGATGCTGCTGCGGCTAAAGCAAAAGTAAAAGATGTAAATGCTCAAAATGTATTTTATAGTATTCCGTCTCCTGTTGAAACAACTTCTTTATTAAAGGCAGTAGGGGCGAAATATGATCCAAAATTCCTTAATCCGATAGAAAATGTTTCGAATTATGTTACTCTTGCTTCAAAGGCATTGAATTTAGGCGTTTACGGTTCTGATTTAAGCTTCACAAGTATTTATGACCAAACTCAAGAATCTATGTTGTACTTGCGTTGTACTAACAAATTGGCTTCAGCTTTAGGTATCAGTGGAGCATTTGATGAAACAACCACATCCCGTATCGAAGCAAATATGCAAAACAGAGATTCTTTGCTTGCAATTATTTCTGATTCATATTGGAATGCGGATGCTTATCTGAAAGAAAATGGTCAACCCGGAGTGTCTTCTCTAATAATTGCTGGTGGATGGATTGAAGGACTTTATATTGCAACCCAAATTGCAAAAACGACTAAAAACGCTGGCGTTGTTTCCCGCATTGGAGAGCAAAAAATGTCTCTCGAGAATTTAATTTCTTTACTCGAAACGTATAAAGCGGATAACGAATCCATTCCTGTATTACTAATACAGTTGAATGATCTAAAAAAAGTATTTGATTCTATTCCTGTTACAGCCACGGAAACAACTGCTTCTACCGATAAGGAAAAGGGAGTTACCGTAATAGGTAATGGCAATACGTTTAATCTTTCTCCTGAACAATTAAAGCAGATCTCTGACAAATCTTCTGAAATTAGAAACAAAATCATCAAATAGGACGTAAATCTTTGATGAAACACAATTACTCTTCGAAAGCTTTTATTGCGATCAGTATCATCGCTTTATCTGCCACGTCTGTATGTGCGCAATGTGCTACTTTTGTGAAGAAAAAATGTATGCCTAAAATTTCTCCGTTTACTCAAAACGGACAAATGAATACTTCAACCCTTACTTCAGGACAGAAAACATCTTTAAATCTAACATTTTACGCTGGACAAGATTATCGTATTCTTGTTTGTGCCGAAGAACAATTAGGTGATGTCACATTTAAAATTTTGGATATGCTGGGTAAAGTGGTCTTCGACAGCCAAAAAAATGATTCTCCCGATTTTTGGGATTTTAAAGTAAAAAATACACAGCAATTTATTGTTGAAGTGCAAGTGCAGGAATCCGAATCAACAAGTTCTGTTTTGCCCAGCGGATGTGTATCCATTATGGTTGGATTCAAAAAAGGATAATCAAACGGTATGTCTAGTCCTGAAAAAAGTTGACACGGATTAGGTTATAAAATTATACTAAAAAAAGCGCATCCAATCTGGAAAGGCTTATGTGTTTATTTTCTCTCGTCCTGAAATAAGTTGTCACACAAAACAACTTAAATTATGGAAGTACAAGAACGACAAAGAGCAAGACGTAGTCAACGAGATTACAGTTTAGCCTTTAAATTACAGGTAGT
>CANIFU010000035.1 GCA_947466965.1 Bacteroidota bacterium | reverse complement strand
TAATTTCTATCTGTGTTAATCTGCGTAATCTGTGGTGTCTTTTTTTACATTATTAATTATAAAATCCGATATATTTATTTTTTACCACAGATTGCACAGATTTGCACAGATTGTTTTTTGTAATATCTAAATAAAAATGTTTTTTCATTTAATTTCTATCTGTGTTAATCTGCGTAATCTGTGGTGTCTTTTTTCACATTATTAATCTCTGAATTCCTTCTTTCAAATCTACAGTGTTAAAGTTTATTAGAAGCCCTAATTTTATTTTTGATAATTTTAAATATGTTAAGATTTGTGCTTTATGAATTGGCACAAGCGCCTCCACAGATTTGATTTCAATTATTACCGAGTTGTTGACTACCAAATCTAATCTATAACCAACATCCATTTTTACTTTGTTATAAATCAACTCAAGTTCTTTTTGTCTTTCTACAAAGAAGCCCGCTTCTGTTAATTCATAATTTAAACAGGCTTCATAAGAAGATTCCAATAACCCGGGCCCCAGTGCCTTGTGAACTCTGAATGCACAACCAATAATTCCATAAGTAATTTCATTCGGGGTTTTATATTCCGAGACACCATCTTCTACAATATTGTATTCTTCAAAAGTAATATCCATAGTTTTAAAAATTTAATATTTATCAGTGAAAATCTGAGTAATCTGTGGTGAAATGTTGTACAGTTGAACACTATTCGGCAAAAAAGGCAAGTTCTCGATTTGATCACATTTCCTTCCGCTGAAGTCGGCATCCACACAGTTACACATTACAATAATTATAGCCGTTTCTTCTTTTGATAGAAAATTTCCAGGAATCATTTTTATAAATTCAAAATACTTCGGATTGTAATCTTTTGGATAACCTTTAAAATCCACATTTCCGATGATACGACATCCCGATTCTTCTATTTCAATCAACTTTAGATCGAATCGCCAATCGGTGTTTAGTTTTAAATACGTTTGTTTGCCAGGAATAAAATTTCCTGCAAAAAGTGTATCGTTTTTATTAATTACAGTAGCATCTGTAATCTTTTTGTTGCTGATCCATTCCTTTTTAGGGTCTTTTCCTTCTGAAATAATTACCCAATTCTTCCCATTAAAATTGAGCACTTTCCATATGTTTGTTTTTTTATCAACCAACAAAACATCTGTCTTTCCATCTGAATTAAAGTCTCCGGAATAGGCATTGGTGTTTGAGTTCCAAAGCGGATCCGAAACAAGCGTGTTTTCCCAGTGTTTAATAAATTGTTTTTTTTCTTTAGAATAGGAGAACATTCCCCTGCTTTTTTCTTTGAGACAAATAATCTCATCTAAATTGTTTTTGTCCCGAATGAAATCCCCAACTAAAAAAGCATCTTTAGGAGAAAAGTTGTCTATTGCGTTTGATTTATTCAGAGGCGTTATTGAACATCTATTGTTGTTATTGATTTCCTGTTTTTCAAAATAGATCGTTTGAAATGGAGGCCTATTTTTTTCAGGAACAAATCGTTTTTCATAAATAGAGATCGGATCAACTCTTGATTCTAAGCCTTTTCTTTCGGGAGCTTCTCCGTAAACAATTTCGATGTCGTCTACTATAACATCTGTTTTGCCTTTGTTCCAAACACTAACACCCAAAACATCTTCTGCATTAAATTTTTCTACTGGCAATTTAAACAGGGCGTTGATTTTTGTCCATTTATGTTTTTGGAAAAATTCGTTTTCTGTACTTTTCCCTTCCCAAAAGACTGTTTCGTTTTTCGAATTAATAACAGAAGCAACTAGTACTGTTTTCGGATTATCTGTTAGTGGATATACCCACATGCTCATGCTTATTATTTTAGGAAATGCAGAACCAAATTCTTTCAACTTTTTATTTAATGAAGGGCCATATTCTTTTCCACTCCCCATATCACAAGCTCTCTTTCCGGAATGTGCTGTTGTTTCTTTTACATTGTCGGCATTAGAAAAGCCCGCTTCCGTTTCAAAATCTAAAAACAAGTTGGATTTTTCTGACTGATTTGCAGAGCGCTCGCTGTAAATTGCAGCACCAATATATTCAACAGTAATGTCATCTATATAAAACAATTTTTTATTTCTATTCCAGGGATAGACAACAATTTTATTATCTGCATTTAAAAATTCTGGAGCAATTGTAAATTCGAGTTTTTGCTCTGTCCAATCATTAGATTTATTATAGACAATAGGCCTACTATTCCAAAAAATATTTTTGCCTTTTTTGTTATCAATCGATAAAACATACAGTGCATCGGGATTGTTTTTTCTGAAGAGGCAGTTAAATGAAACGGTTATTTTTTTTAAGTTTTGGAAGGAAGGAATGTCCTTCACCATTTTCGTGATTAAAATACTGTATTCAATTAGCGGCCCAAGTTGGCAGCTTTTTTTTCCGGAGGAAAAAACGTAAGTTGAAATAAATGCTTCGTTATTATTTTCGAAGTCTATTACCTCTTTTAGTAAAGAAACATCAACGAGAGAATCCTTTTTTATTGCTGTTGCGGGAACAATTTTGTTGGTTGCTTTTGTCCCGTTCTTGAGAACCAAGTATGCACCAAGAAATCCAAAAAAAATAAAAAGTAAGTAAACAAGAATTCTTTTTTTCTGCATGCTCTTTGTCCGCAATTGCCTACGAAATTAACTTATACGTATTTAGTTTTTTTATCAATAGACGCTTTAATGTCTTCTAGTTGTCCCTTTGGAATCGCAGTAATTAAATTCTTTGTATACGCTGTTTTAGGGTTGTTGTAAATTGCATCCGCATCACCCATCTCTTCAATCTTTCCGTTGTTCATAACAATCATCCGGTCGCTCATGAATTTCACAACAGAAAGATCGTGGGAGATGAAAATATACGTGAAGTCAAATTCTCTTTTCAACTCGTTTAAAAGGTTCAATACTTGCGCCTGAACAGATACGTCCAATGCAGAAACAGACTCATCACAAATTATGAATTTAGGCTTGAGAGCAAGTGCTCTAGCAATACAAATTCGTTGCCGTTGCCCACCAGAAAACTCATGCGGATAACGGTAAAAATGTGACTCATTCATATTCACGCGCTGCAAAAGCTCAACAACACGTGCTTTGCGGGCTTTATCATTTTCTAAAATACCATGTACCTGCATCGGTTCCATAATGGCTTGTCCGATTGTGATGCGGGGGTTTAAAGAAGAATAAGGATCTTGAAAAATGATTTGAATGTCTTTGCGCAGGTCACGCATTTTTTTAGTATCGAGATTTGTAATGTTTATTCCATTAAAAACGATCTCACCACCTGTGGGTTCTATTAGGCGTAAAATGGTTCTTCCGAGTGTTGTTTTTCCACAGCCCGATTCGCCTACTAATCCAAGTGTTTCACCCGGATATACATCAAACGAAACATCATCAACAGCTTTAACAAAATCTTTTGCTTTACCAAAAATCCCCTTTTTGATTGGGAAATAGGTCTTTAAATTTTTTATCTGTAAGATCGGTTCCTTCGCATACAATTTCTTATGTGCCTCTTCACGTTCACCAGCAGAAACAACAAGTTTTTCGGTAACCTGTGAAACAGATTGTTTGCTTTCGATCAGTTCTCCGTTTTCACTTGTTTGCATAAAGTCGGCGACTGTCGGCAACCATTGCAAGCGCTTGTTTAATGGTGGACGACAGGCTAAAAGTCCTTTCGTATATGGATGTTTTGGGTTAGCAAAGATATCCATCACACTGCCTTGTTCAACAATTTTCCCTTTGTACATTACAACCACTTTATCGGCAAGTTCGGCAATTACGCCAAGATCGTGGGTGATGAACAGTATCCCCATGTTGTGTTCGCGCTGAAGTTTTAGCATCAGATCTAAAATGGTTGCCTGAACAGTAACATCCAATGCAGTTGTGGGTTCATCGGCAATTAATATATTTGGTTGGCAGCTCATGGCCATTGCAATCATAACCCGTTGCTTTTGTCCTCCAGAAATCTGGTGCGGATAGCTGTCAAAAATGTTTTCTGGGCGTGGGAGTTGTACTTTTTTAAACAAGGCAATCGTGAGCACTTTGGCCTCTTTTTTTGAAACCTGCTGGTGTAATAATATGGCTTCCATAACTTGATCACCACAGGTATAAACGGGGTTCAGAGAAGTCATTGGTTCTTGAAAGATCATTGCAATTTCGTTACCACGAAGTTGTTGCATTTCTTTCTCAGAAAGCGTTACAATGTCAATAGGACCTTTTGTTTTGGAGTGATATATGATTTGTCCGCCAGTAATTTTTCCCGGAGGATTTGGTATAAGACGCATCAGAGAAAGTGAGGTAACGGATTTTCCAGAACCGGATTCACCAACAATACCAATTGTTTCTCCTCTTGATAAGGTAAACGAAATATCATTTACTGCTTTTACAGTTTCGTCTTCTGTACGAAATTCGGTAACTAAATTCTTAACTTCAAGTAATGTTTCTTTTGCTATCATCCTGGGATTTTTTTCCAAAGAGTGCTAAAAATACGTTTTGTTATGGAAATAAGCAAATACAGAAGCCCGAAGCGGGCAAAACATTAAAAATAAAAAAGGGGCAATATTATTCCTTATCGGGATAGATCCAAAGGGCAATTTTTCCGGGACTTCCAGGAATCGTAAAATCGGAGCTTTCGTCACTCAGATTGATGCGAACGTCACCGTATTTATCAGACTTGACAGTCCAGACAGTATAGCCTTGATGTGTTTCACTTTTTCCGAAGTGATCATCAAAGTAACTTTTAAAAGCGCTAAAAACTTTTTCGGTGTCCCCTTGACTCTTGATGTAGATGTCTGATTGAATTTCATTCAATCCTTCATCATCAAAATTATAAGAAACAGAATACGAGTTGGAATCGTTAAGTTTAAATTCATAATATAAATATCCCTCATCTGCTTCAATCGAATTTCCGCTCTCGTTTGCAACAACAGAGTCAATTTTTTCACCCAAGTTAAATCCACGGAACGTTCCATATTCATTGCGCATTACTCCCTTCAACTCTTCACCGTACTTATCTAAAGGCGATTTCGGGTCAAAACACGACTGCATAAAGAGGGCAAACAGCATTGTGACTAGAACAGATATTTTTTTTAAAAAAGACATGTGAATGATTTATTCAGTAAAGATAATAAATTTAAGTTATAGGTGCCCTGCCCTTTAGAAGCAGCAAATAATGACGTCAAAAAATTAGGTAACGACAACGCTCTTTTCCTCAATTAAAGGCTGTCCCATAAAACGAAGTAACAATTGTGCAACGGTTAAAACATCTTTTTGACAGTAGGATACAATTCGTTTTAGATTTTTTTCTTCCCAATATACACGAGCCACATCAGAGCCGTCCATGTCGTCTTTTGGAGTAGGGATATCAAAAATATTGGCGAGCAAATTTAATGATGTGTAATTTTTATAATCGCCAAACTTCCAAAGTTCCATTGTATCCAGGTGATTGATTTCCCAAGGCTTCTTCCCCGATATGTTCAGCGCTTTCGGAAGTTTAACCCCGTTTATAAGCATTCTTCTGCACAAAAAAGGAAAATCAAACTCCTTTCCGTTGTGGGCACAAAGCTGATGTTCCTTGCGGTTAAAGTGTTTGTTTAACAAAGTTGAAAAGTCATCCAGAATAGTTTTTTCATCGTTTCCGTAAAACGATTTTATACGAAAAGTTCCATCGTTAAAAAAACCAACCGAGATACAGATGATTTTTGAAAACTCAGCATAAACACCAGCTTTTTTATAAAGCGATTCAGGCGTTTCTGTTTGTTGAAAACGAAATTTAGAATCCCAGAGAGGCTTCGTTTTTTCATTTAGATCTTTGTATTTATAAACGAGGGGAGCAGTTTCAACATCTAAAAAAAGTACATTCGCAATTTTTATATTTTCTAGCATAGTGTATTATTTAATCATCACTCCTTTTTTATTAATAAGTGGTATAAGCATAAAATTTTCTTCTTTGATTGTTTCAGGCAGAAAGATATATTTTTTATCATACATCACATTTTCAATAAAGAAACTTACCCAATATTCGTTGCTTAAGCCAAACAATGTTTCCATAATGGGCTCAAATTTTAAATACGAACAGGGTTCTATATCATCCAAAAAATGTCGTAACATGGATGTTTTTACGGCTTCTTCATTTATGGTTCCATATCCGTGTGATGAAACGAGAACCTTTTCAATTTTTTCATTTTTTAGGTTCAGAAGATAAACATTCCACTCCAACTCGTTTAAGTCATTTGTTTCTTTAACAACCGCAACAGCAACATTTTCAACCGTTGGCGGGGCAATGTCTTTTTTCATAAATAGATTACAAACGTTATTTTAGTTACTTTTTTCTTTTATTCATAGCTTTTTTGCAGTATGACTTTATAACTGGCGACAGATAAGACACTGTAAAAGCGTTACGCGCTCCAACTAATTTCCATACATTTCAAGTGCAGCATCAATGTAAGTAAAAACATCTTTTGGGTGATCCTCTGATGGCAATTGTTTGTGACGTTTTTTTCCTAAGCGTACAACAACCATTTTTTTATCTGGAATGCAAAGGATGTATTGTCCTAAAATTCCGCGAGCATAAAATATATGGTGACCTTTATAATCAGGAATTATCCACCAGGCGTAACCATATTTTTGATTTTGCTTTCCATTTCCATCTAACAAATCCGCAGTTTTAGTTGCGCTTTTTACATATTCGGATGAAACAATTTGTTTACCATCGACCTTTCCGCTGTCTAAAAATAATTCACCAATACGAGCAAAATCGGGGGCGTTGGAGTTGAAGCAGCAATATACTTTTTCCATTCCATTTTCATGATCCAAACTCCAGTAAGCGCTGTTTTTTGCCCCCAGTGGTTTCCAAAGCTTTTCAGAGGTATATTCACTCACTTTTTTACCTGTCACTTTTTCCAAAATAAAACCGAGCAGAACTGTGTTTCCGCTCAAGTATTTAAACACTTTTCCTGGTTCTTGTTTAACAGAATATTTATCAGTAAGTTTTTTAAGATCTGTGCCATAATATGCTGCTGCAGGATATGCAAAAGGGTTGACATAGTCTTCGTCAAAATCAATTCCCGACGACATGGTAAGTAAATGTTTTATGGTGAGTTTTGCATTTTCACCAGCTTTAAATTCAGGTAAAAAATCACCAACGGGCTGATCAACACTTTCTATTTTTCCTTCATCAATGGCAATTCCGATAAGAATTCCTACAACTGTTTTTGCCATAGAAAAAGAATTGGAGTAGGAGTCTTCTCCATACCCATCCCAATATTGTTCGTGTATCAACGAATCGTTTTTAACGATAACGAATGCTGAGGAGCCTAAAGATTCAAATTCTGTATTTGATTCTGGGGAAATATGTTTGGTATTGTATTGTTTGGAATGATACCATGCGGTATAAGTGCCAGCAGCAACCGCTCTGTTTTCGAAAATCTTAAATTCGTCGATGCTTGGCCCGGAACGCCCTTTTAGATAGGTGTTTCCAATTGCTTTATACAAGTATGTTCTTCCAGAAATGATGACCGCAAGATTGAGAACAATCAAAATGATCAACAACCATTTTCCTATTTTTTTAAGCGCTTTCATTGTCTTTGTGGGTTAATCAGACATCAAAAATACATCATTCTCTGGAATTTATGCCAATTGTATACCTCGAATTTTCATCATCTGGTAATTGTTTCCTCAGTTTTTAAAAATAAAAAAAGAGGTTGCTATTTTCTGCAACATCATTTAAAATTCGTAAAAAGGTAAAAAAATTAAATAAACTTTGATTTTCCTGTGCTTTTTTTCCCAAATACCGAAGGAGAGATGAAGCGCAATGAAATTTCGAAGCCACCGCGCGTTTTACTTACTATTTTTAGTTGCGATACGTTTACATCGTAGCTTAAGCCGATTGCGTAATTTGAGTATTCGAACTTAGCAACTGCAATAAACGCATCTTTCATGCGGTAGAAACCACCAACAGAAAAAGCGCATGGCTTTTTATTGCCGGTATACACAGAAGACTCTTGTATAACATATTGGAATGTTAATCCGGGAGTCACTTCTTTGTTCGCACCTTGAATAAACACAATGTAGGAAGGCTTTAAAACAAGATTCATATTTTTTATACCGATTGAAGCGTCTCCATGAAAAACATATTTTGCATGCAAAATCTGGCTGTTGTCACCATAAAAAGTATAGCTTGGATTTTGCGGATGAAATATTGAAACACCGATATTAAGTCTTCGTGAATTGTTAGCAGAAATGTACATTTCGCTAGTTCCAAAACTATATTCAACACCCGCTCCGAGGTCAATAAAATTAAATGATTGCGGGGAAGTAACTTCTCCTGTAGGCAAGGTGGGGTCATACCTTACTCCGCTGTATTGATTTCCCCATGCTAACCCATCAAGTGTGATGCTGCGTTGTGCGAAGCCCCCCATTAATCCAGCTGAGATAAAACTGTATTCGCTTACTTTAATAATTCCCGAGAACGAAAGATTTATCTGATTTGACTTTAAATTCGCGTCTCCTGCTTTATCAGAAAACGCATCTATACCAATACCTAGATGATGTTTTTTGTCTTTCAACAGACGTGTTTCAGCCGATAGTGCGAATGTTTTGTAGGGAGAGCCAATGCTTTGCCATTGGTTTTTGTAGTTGGTGGTAATTCTTAAATTATCCTGTAATCCAGCTGCCGCAGGATTCAATTGGAGGCGGGTTTCATCAAATTGAGAAAAGTGGATGTCTTGTGCTGATACTGAAAAATTTAGTAAAGCAGAAAACAGCAAAGCTAAGAAAGCTGCCTTTCTTAAAACGATGTTGCTAATTTGGTTTATAGTTTTCATTTTATTTCAGATCTATCTTATTTTACTAATGTAATGTTGCCCTGTTTTTTTACTCCAACACCCTTGACTGTGGCCGTCAGATAATAAACGAACACTGCTGTGTCTAATTTTTTTCCATTCAATGTTCCATCCCAGGCAGTTGTTGGTTCAGTGGTTTCAAATACTTTTTCGCCCCATCGGTCGAAGACGACAAACTCTAAACCTACAATACAACCACCATATATTTTTAATGAATCGTTTACTCCGTCACCATTCGGTGAAAACACATTCGGCACAAACAATTCACCGCAATCTTCTTCCACAAATACTGTTACGGTATCACTTGAAGAACAACCATTCAATGTAACGGTTAATATATAGATTGTTGTTTGTGTCGGACTTGCAACAGGTGAAGCACATGTATCGCAACTCAATGCAGTTGGTGGTGACCAACTATAGGCTGCTCCCGCACTTGCTGTTCCCGATAAAATTGTGCTTGAGCCGGAAACGATCGTAACATCGGCTCCGGCATTTACTGAAGGCCCCCCAACAGAACCAACAGAGCCGGAAGCCGAATATACGCAACCTAGTGAATCGGTGATCGTGACAGAATACGCACCTGCCGGAACCCCCAAAATTGTAGAAGTGATAGCACCTCCCGGTGACCACAAATATGTTAATGTTCCTGAACCGCCACCTGCAACGACTGCAGCAGCTCCGTCACTTAGACCACAGCTTGCAGCTGTCGTGTTTACCACTCCTGTAATTGCAGCAGGCTGAGTGATAGTAACTATGGTTGTACTTGAACAACCTGCACCATCTGTAACAGTTACTGTATAAGCCCCTGCTGATAATCCTGTTGCGTTGGCGCTTGTACCTGCACCACCGGTCCATGAATAAGTATAAGAACCTGCACCACCTGAACCAGCGACCGTTGCTGAAGCGGCACTTCCTCCGTTACAAAAGACATTGGTTTGTGAAGTTGTATTGATACTCGGACCACCAGTATTTGTGATCGTTACAGTCGTGCTGGATGCTGTGCAAGGAGGGTTGGAAATTGTCCACATAAATACGTTTGCTCCAACACCTAATCCTGTGACACTTGATGTTGGTGACGAAGGTGTTGTAATTGTTCCTGCACCACTTACTAAGGTCCATAAACCTGTTCCTGTTGTTGGTGTGTTTGCAGCTAATGTAGCTGAACTGCTGCAGATCGATTGATTCGGTCCAGCAACAGATGTTGTTGGTGCAGTAACACCGGTTATTGTCACTGTTGAAGTTGAAGGCGGACAAGGAGCGCTTGTGATCGTCCACATAAATACATTTGCTCCAACACCCAATCCGGTAATTCCTGATGTTGGTGATGCAGGTGTAGTGATTGTTCCTGCTCCGCTTACAAGCGTCCATAAACCTGTTCCGACTGTTGGTGTATTTCCTGCTAAAGTTGCTGTTGTTCCACAAATTGTTTGGCTGGTTCCAGCAGCGGATGTTGTAGCTCCTCCTGTACTAGTTATCGTTACGGTACTTGTAGAAGGTGTACACGGAGGATTATCAATTGTCCATTGAAACATATTTGCACCAAGTCCTAACCCTGTAACACCTGAAGTTGGAGAAGAAGGTGTTGTGATCGTTCCGGTTCCGCTAACAAGTGTCCATGTACCAACACCGCTTGTGGCAATATTTCCTGCCAGTGTTACTGAGGTGCTGCAAACCGTTTGAGGCGGTCCTGCATTGGACGTTGTTGGTGCAGCTACACCGGTAATTGTAACAGTTGAAGTTGAAGGCGGACAAGGAGCGCTTGTGATCGTCCATTGAAAAACAGTTGCTCCTACACCCAATCCTGTAATTCCTGAGGTTGGTGACGAAGGTGTTGTAATTGTTCCTGCACCACTTACTAATGTCCACAGCCCTGTTCCTGTTGTAGGTGTATTTCCGGCAAGTGTTGCTGTTGTTCCACAAACAGTTTGACTTGTTCCCGCAACAGATGTTGTAGGTCCACCGGTGCTTGTTATTGTTACAGTCGAAGATGATGAAGGACATGGTGCGTTGACGATCGTCCATTGAAATACATTTGCTCCAAGACCTAACCCTGTTACACCTGAAGTTGGAGATGAAGGTGTCGTAATTGTTCCTGCTCCACTAACAAGTGTCCATGTACCAACACCGCTTGTAGCAGTGTTTCCGGCCAACGTCGCTGAGGTGCTACATACCGTTTGAGGTGGCCCCGCGACAGATGTTGTTGTTGTCGCAACACCATTTATAGTCACGGTGCTTGTTGTAGAAGGACAAGGCGGATTTGAAATGGTCCATTGGAAAACATTTGCTCCAACTCCTAAAGCGGTTATTCCGGATGTAGGTGAAGTCGGAGTTGTAATGGTTCCTGCACCACTTACCAGCGTCCATGTTCCGGTTCCGACCGTTGCTGTATTGCCCGCTAAAGTTGCTGTAGTTCCACAAACTGTTTGTGTCGGTCCGGCAGCAGCAGCAGTAGTTGCAGCAGCAGGTTGTGTTATGATGATCGTTGTGCTTCCGGGGCAACCGTTATTATCTAAAATGTTTAGGGTATAGGTTCCTGCCGGAAGCCCCGTGAAACTTTGGGTTCCGGCGATGTTTGTAAAAGTTGCGACAGTTGTGGCACCGTTCATTAATGTGTAATCCCAAGGGCTCACACCTCCGGTAGTGGATGCATTAAAGCTGCCCGTTGATGCTCCGAAGCAAGCTACATTGACTTGCGCTGTGATATTTGCTGTTAATGGAGGACAACCGGAACATGCAGGAATAGAAGCTAAACTTGCTATTGACAAAATAGTTCCGCTATTATCTAAAACTTGTATAGGGTAGGTTCCTGAATAGGAAACAGTAGAGCCCGTTCCAAATGTTGTCCATGTAATTACTGCCGGACCTGCAACTGTAAATGGTCCGCAAACGAATCCTGCACCTGCAACACATGGGTATGTAGTTACCTGATTTTGCCATGTATATGGACCAACACCACCGGTTACGGTCAATGTCGGACCGGCACTTTGACAAACACTCAAAGGAAGACATGAACTCACGACGATGGTTGTTGAATCTACTCCGCAAGATAAAGTGTAATAAACAGTCCAACTTCCTGCGCCCGCTGTTGCAGGATTAAACAATCCTGTTGTAGCATTTGTTATTCCTGTACCACTCCAAACTCCACCGGAAGTACCGGCTTGTAAAGTAAAGGCCGGATCTGTAACACAAGCCGGTGGATGACTGCAAATTGTTGCATCACAACATATGCTTGTCATCGGACTACATGAAACCATACTGAACGATTGCACCTTTCCCGCTCTTGCCCCACCAGAACTGGAGTTTCCTGTTGAGCCGCACGCAATAACGTTCCCGCCATAACTTACTGTAACATCGTATACATTAAAAGTTGTCGCGACAGATGAAAGAAGTGTTAAGTTGGCACTGAATTTTACCACGGCATTTGTGGAACCCACATATACGTTTCCACAACTGTCGATATCAATACCGCTGTTGCTAACCATTTTTCTTCCTAATGAAGTGGTTGCTGCACCGCCAGGAATTACAGCAGTTGCCAGAATAGCGCCTGTTAATAAAGAGCGCTTATGAATGTTTGTTCCGTTTTGAGTGTATACAAAGTTTCCGTTTGCTTTGATGGCCATTATTCCGGAATTATCAAACCTGTAATTCTCACACTTGTAACCAAAATTATACGTGCTATTTGTTTTGAATAAACTGGAGCTGCCACTCGGACAAAGTGAAAAATTCTGATTGACGTAACCGATGGTGTCTAAGGTTAAGAAATAATATCTACCATTTCTTGCCGAGGTGATGGAACGTACTTCCTGTATGCTGGGCGGAAAACCGAACATGGCTCCATAGCCCACAATTTGGGTGGCTATAACATTTCCCGTGAGTACATCTACATTATAAATAGCTCCCCTTAAGGCTAAAAGCGCACCCCCTGTTCCGCCAATAACCAGTTTCGTTTGGTCGCAGTTAAAAGAAATATTCCAGAATTCTGCACTTGAAAAAATGCCACCAGGACTAGCATTGTTCCATACAAGACCACCAGCGGTGTTTATCTTTTGAATTTGTGCGACAGAACCTGCTGTTACATATGAATTACCTAAAAGGTCTGTCGCGAATGTTCCCAGCCATACATTGGATGTATCATAAGGAGTGGTGTATGTCCATTGTAAAGTTCCTGCTGAATTGTATTTTAATAATTGCATTGGCATAACACCACCAATGATATAAACGTTTCCTGCTCCGTCTTTTTCACATTCCCAAACACAATCCCAATCAGCAGCACCGGCTCCAAAATTGGCAACATTAAAATTTGGTGTTGTTGTCCATGGGTCGATAAGCACAGTTTTTGAATGATCGTAATCGCCAAGGGAAAAGGAGATGCTGTTTTTTGTTTTTATAAAATGAGATGAAATGGTTGTTGTTTTGTTTTCCTCTAAAAAAGTAAGGGGTGCATGATCAACTAGCTCACCCAAATCAGTGCGTACACAAATATCTCCATGTGAATTAATTTTTACATTTTTAGAATACTTCATTTTTACTTGTGATACATCAGCACCCGGGTGGAGAACGATTGTATACTTTACTCCGTTCTTAGGATGGAAAACATATTCGACATCGATATGCGGATATAATTCTTTGTAAGTGATCTTTTTGAATCCATTGATGTGGTTTACATTTTTTTCAATATTGTTTTCTTTGAAAGTATAACTATGATAATCCGCTGTTTTTTCTGAACCGACAACTTGCACATTCGGATTGGAGTTCTCCCAAATCATATTTACAACAGCTGTTTTAAATTCCACCTTGCCTTCTTCTGCTTCGTGTTTTTTCCAATCTTCACTGTTTTTTATTTGTTCTTCTTCCTCTTTTTCAGATGCTTCATTTTTCCATCTTTTCAAAAAGCTATATGTAACTCCGTTCGGAGAAAAGTAAATCATTGTCGAGCCACCATCATAGGCATATACAACACTTGCCTTTTCTGAATTAAGATCGCTAGCAATTTTGAATTGTCCCTTGTTTTCAATAAAAGATTTTTGTTTTTCAAAGCGGATACCCCAGGGACCATTTTCACTATAAGAAAACAAAACAAGAGTAAAACAAGTCAGAATTGTAAGAAAAGCAGAACGTTTTTGTATTCGCATCATTTGGAGTTTTTTTAAATTCGAATATATTAAATTCGGGTTTTTAAAATTCATTTTTCTAAAAACAGTTCTAAAAACAATGAGACCCGTCAATTATTTTTTTTAAACTTCTAACAAGAATACAACAAATAGTTTATTTGCTTCCTCAAAAACAGAATAATTTTCTACCTGCCTGCTAGTAAAATTAAAGTCGAATTAGAATGACGTGCTATTCCAATCGATCATTGGCAGTGCTATTTAAAATCAAAAGAAGATTAGAATTCAAAGAAAAAGAAGACTACTGCCGCCCATTCTTTTTTAACTCCGCTTGCATGTCCAATTGTACTGTGACTGCTGTTTTCAACAGTTCCATCACTCTTTACGTAACCAATCGTGCTGTGGCTACTGTTTTCAACGGTTCCATTGTCTTTTACATATCCTACAGTGGAGTGACTTGAGTTTTCAATTGTCCCGTTATCTTTTATGTAGCCGATGGTGCTATGGCTCGAATTCTCAATTGTTCCGTTACTCTTAATATACCCTTTTGTGCTGTGACTTGAGTTTTCAATTGTTCCGTCGCTTTTAACATAACCTGTTGTAGAGTGACTCGAAGACGAAATTGTTTGTCCGTAAACAATCGTGAAGCTTGCGATTGCGCATAACGTTAGAAGTAGTTTTTTCATGGTTTTTATTATTTAAGTTTAGTTTAATCTTTTTATATCGCCACACCAATGATACAAACATCATCAATCTGTTCTAATCCGGAGTGCCGCTCATCAAAAAAGGTGTTGATTGCTTCCTTTTGTTTCGGCATAGGTTTTTTTATGATTGTCTTGTAACTGCTTGCGGAGGAAATTATACTTTAATTTTTTCCCGTTCGGTCCGCCAAACGAGTCTACAAATATATCAGAAAAGATATAAATTTCAACTATTTACGAAATTTTAAAGAGGAAATTTAACTAATGGATATTACTAAAATAAAAAACCGATTTGATTTTGTGATAAAGGATGAAACTAGATAAATCTAATTTCATCCTTTTTGAGGTCCCGTGCGGATTTGAACCGCAGTAGGAGCTTTTGCAGAGCTCAGCCTAACCGCTCGGCCACAGGACCTTTTGTTTTAATAGAGCACAAAAATACGAAAATTCAGTAAACAACAATTATTTTTTATTCTTATTATTTTGATTCTACAAACTCTTGGACGCGGCTTGGTTCAAATAGTTGAAGTATTATAAACGGGATGTGGCAAGTTTTTCAATTTCAAGAAAGAGTCCTTTACAAAAAAGCATCCTCCCTTCTCGCTGCCGCACTCAAAGGTTAATTTGAATGTTGAACAGTTTTTTTAAAATCTATTCTGTTATAATAATACTTACTCGCTCTACATTCCCATTCATTGGCGGATTGATTTTCGTCACTTTCACTTCTACTTTTTTGAGTGTATTGAATTCTTTTTTTAATTCATCCACAATGCGCTGTCCCACCTGCTCAATTAATTTTGACCGAATCGCCATTTGCGTTTTTACAATAGTATAAACAATCACATAGTCGATTGTTTTTTCTAGATCATCTGTTTTGGCAGCTTCAGAAAAATCGGTATCCATAATTACATCAACAGTATAGTTGGAGCCAATTTTACTTTCTTCATCCAAACATCCATGATAGGCATATACCTTAATTCCCTCTACTGTAATTTTATGCATGATGATTGATTTTTTAATTACTCGTCCTCAATTAAATGAGGGTATAAATCTGGCATTATATTGCTTGTTACAATTCCTAAATTTATAACCGTGAATTATTTGATTGTAGCAGTTGCAGTTTCTAATCGTTTCACAACCTCTTCTTTTCCCAACAATTCAGCCATTTCAAACAACATCGGGCCACCGCCAACACCGCTTAAACACACGCGAAATAATTGCATAACTTGTCCGGGTCCAAGCCCCATTTTTTCTGCTACAGCCTTAAATGTAGCTTCTGCTTCAGCAGCTGTAAACGTATTTATTCCTTTATATGCTGCAGCTATTTCCTTTATGAATACTGCTGTTTGCTCGTTCCAGCGTTTTTTAATTACATCCGCATCAAAAGTAGTAGGAGCAATAAAAAAGTAACTCCCGTTTGTCCAGAATTCTGAAACAAAATGTGCCTTCTCTTTCACTAGGTTACAAACACCTTCAACAAATTTTGTTTCTGCAACAATGCCTTTCTCTTTCAGGATTGGTGAAAACAATTCGGCCAGCTCCTCATTACTTTTCATTCTCAGGTATTGTTGGTTGAACCATTTTGTTTTTTCGGGATCAAACTTAGCCCCCGATTTATTTACTCTTTCAAATGAAAAGGCTTGTTCTAATTCGGATAATGAAAAAATCTCCTGCGTTGTTCCTGGGTTCCAACCCAACAAAGCCAACATGTTAATAAATGCTTCCGGAAAAAAGCCCATTTCTTTATAGCCGGTATATGTTTCTCCGGTGCGCTCATCATGCCAATCGAGCGGAAACATTGGAATTCCCGATTTGTCACGTTTAGAAAGTTTTCCATTTCCATCTGTTTTTAGGATCAACGGAAGGTGCGCGAGCAAGGGCATTTTATCTTCTAAGCCTAAATATTTGTAAATTAATATGTGTGCGGGAGCGGAAGGTAACCATTCTTCTGCACGAACGCAGTGGGACACTTCCATTTCAATATCATCAACAATGTGTGCCATATGGTATGTTGGCATTCCATCACTTTTAATCAACACTTTATCATCCACTTGTGTGGAGTTCACAACAACCCATCCTCGAATGATATCGTGAAAACGGATTTCTTCGTTGCGGGGAACTTTTAAGCGGATTACATAAGGGGTTCCTGCTTCCATTAATTTATTAACTTCATCTTCCGACAAGGTTAACGAGTTGCGCATGTTTTGGCGACTTACAGAATTGTATTGTGGCGCAGCTACTTTAGCGGCCTCCAATCGTTTCCGCATCGCATCCAACTCTTCCGCTGTGTCGAAAGCATAATAGGCGTGCCCTCCATCAATGAGTTGTTTTGAATATTTCGCATAGATGCCCAACTCTTTTCTTTCACTCTGACGGTAGGGTGCATGGGGGCCGTCTCCAAACCCTACACCTTCGTTCGGCTCGATGCCGCACCATTTTAATGCCTCAACAATATATTCTTCTGCGCCCTTTACATAGCGTGTTTGGTCTGTGTCTTCAATACGGAGGATAAAGTCTCCTCCATGCTTTTTTGCAAATAGATAGCTGAATAACGCTGTTCTAACGCCACCCATATGTAACCCGCCTGTTGGACTTGGTGCAAATCGCAACCTTACTCTTCTGTTTTCCATAGTTTTTTTTAGATTCGCAAAGATAATGGTATATTTAAAACCGAATCAAAGAATTAATTGCTGCTTGAAAAAAAATAAAAAACAGTGGGGTTCGTTTTTTTTTGAGGCGGATTTCATTTTTAAACAGAAAAAAAGAGCAAGCAACTGTATGACTAGATTCAAGAAAACGATATTCGCGTTACCAGAATTCGAATAACATAAAACAATACCTTTGCAAAATAGACTTTTAAGATGCACCTACTTACACCACAAAATTTTACTGATTACGAATTAATTGACGTAGGAAATTTCGAGAAGCTTGAACGTTTTGGCCAGTATGTTACAATTCGTCCCGAACCACAAGCTGTGTGGGACAAAACATTAAGCAATACTGAATGGGAAAAGAGGGCACACATTAAGTTTGTTTCACGCTCTAGTTCTTCCGGTGAATGGAAAAAATTAAAGCAAATGCCGGATCAGTGGCAAATAAAATATGCCATAAACAATTCCGATGCGACTATAAAATTCCGTTTGGGTTTAACTTCTTTTAAGCATGTTGGCATTTTCCCGGAACAAGCATCTAATTGGGATTTTATTTTTGAAACGATCAAAAAAATGAATGCGCCTCAGCCTAAGGTGTTAAATTTGTTTGCTTATACTGGTGGTGCGTCTCTTGCAGCAAAAGCGGCCGGGGCCGATGTTACACACGTTGATTCTATTAAACAGGTTGTTACCTGGAGCAAAGAGAATATGGAGCTTTCGGCTTTGGATAATATCCGTTGGGTGGTTGAAGACGCCCTAAAATTTGTGAAGCGTGAAGAAAAGAGAGGCAACAAATACAATGGAATCATATTAGATCCTCCTGCATTCGGTCATGGACCGAATGGAGAAAAATGGAAGCTGGAAGACAACATCGGAGAAATGATACAAGGCGTTTTAAATTTATTAGATGATAAAGAACATTTTTTAATCTTAAACGCATATTCATTAGGCTTTTCATCGCTCATCATCGAAAATTTACTTAAAGCAAAAGCGGGAGAAAATTTAAATGTTGGCGAACTTTATCTACAAGCAACAGAAGGGAATAAATTGCCATTGGGTGTTTTCGGAAGATGGAAAAATTTTTAATCTTGGAACCGAATTGTTTTTTTAGGTCCCTTTTAAGTTCAAAAAAAATATTTTTTATTGGTTTCTTTTATAGAATAGATTCGATTTTGTAATTTCAAAATTCACTGAGGGAAATATAATAGAACAGATCCGATTTTTTCTAACCATCTTTAATTACAAATTTATTGTCGCATTTTTATTAGTTCAAATTGTTTTTCAATTTGTCGAGCATCTATTGTTATGATGGTGTCTATAGAATTGTTATTTATAAAGATTATTTTACTTTCATTAAATAAAGTATAGGGTGTATCTGTGATGTTTTGATCATATAGTATGTTTTTGTTTTCTTCATCTAATTTGGACAGATCAATTCTTGCACCAGATGCAGTTACGAGAATTATCGATGAACTTTTTTTTATTCCATAGAGAATGAATTCTGCAAATCTAGTATTGCAAGGTACACAGCCATTTTCAGATAGAACAACAACTTGTTTTATATCTTTGTTTAGCCTCAAGTTGTGACGCTCCCAAAAATATTTTTTAACAATCTTGTAATCAGTTGTTTTTGTTTTGTCCCCACCACAGCCCAAGCAGCCTAAAATGACAATTAAAATAAAAGTTGTTCGGTTAATTAAATTGGAATAATGTAAAAACTGTTTTTCCATCAGATATTGTTTTGTTTGAATTTATTTTTTTTGGCATTATTAATCCTTCACTTGTCATAATTGAATATCCTGATTTATATATTCCCTCTCTAAAGCAATATTCTTTTTTCTCAGTAAATGACGCGTTATAAATAATCACCGAAAAATTCCGGTATAGATTCTGTGACGATACTGTTTCTTTTTTTATTTCATGAAAAACGAGAACATAATATTCTTTGTCAACTTGATTGTAAAAAACGTTAGAAATAAATCCTTTTGTCCAATACCCTTTATTCATTTTTTCCTGAAAAAGCTGAATGGTTTCTTCATTGATTGAAAGCGGCTTTATTCCAATTTTCGTGTAATCCGATTTTATTTCTATTCGTTTTTCTATTCCTAAATCCACCTGGTCACTCCTGAACAAGCAGTCAGAATATACCGAGAAATCATAAACGGAATTATTTAAAACGCTATAATTTGGACTTTCTGAAAAGATATCGGGCGAGGAAGACAAATTCTTATAAAAGCCCTCTTGTAAAAATTGAATTTTTGGCCGCTCCGAAAACATGTTTGAAAGCACTATGAAGTGGGGCGCATTGAAACAATTGAAATAATAGTACTTTAAAAAATCCAGATTGTTTTCCGGCTCAGCCTTGTTTTTCTGATCAATAGAATTAAAATTCCAATAGGAACGAAACAACAAAGATCCATTTTTTAATATGTTTTGACCGGAAGAAGCCATTTCATAATGATTTCCTTTATAGTCATTCAGTAATGGATTTAAATTTAAATTTTTCCAGACACACCCGTTTCTGTCAATTATAACAAGCTGATTGGTGTGCATTGAATTGATAAGAATTGTATCTAACGATAAAATTGTAATACTGTTAATGTCTTCTAAAATTTCAGTAGCCTCTTTCAGAGAGATTGAGTCCACTTTCTTCCCATTTAAATCAAATGTCTTGATGCATTTTTTGGAAACAAAATCAGCAAAATAAATATAGGTTGTTGCTTCCGCTTTATCATAATATGTTCCTGAAGAGGAATAGTTATAACCAATATCAAAGGTGATATCTTTTCTAATTTTTATAGCATTTTTGTTTTTATTACAGCTATAAATTAGAATTAGAAAGCAGGTTATTTTTATGATCTTATTTTTCATTGGTTTTAATTCTGTTACGTTTTGGCTAAAATAAAAAACGCGGGTAAAATGCCGCGTTTTTTATTGAATGAAGAAGCCTTATTTTAATACTAAGGGATAAACAAATACAATCTCTGAGTCTGCTGCTTTGCTGAAAATCATGTACCTGATTGATTCGGCATCTGCACCTCTTGCTTTTACATTGTATTCTCCTGTGATTACCGCACCTATAGTTGAACTCGGGATATAGCGGCTTAAGAACGTTTTGTTTTCCTCAAACGTTTTTCGGACAAGAAGGTTGTTGTTAGCGTTTATAATAGTAAAGATATTATTTAACTCAACTGCTGCTATTGCAGAAACAGTTATTGTGTGTCCACAATTTCCACCGCGATCCCAGCAACCGAAATCGCTAGCGCCATTGTCGTGCCATGTAAGATACTTGCTGTCGGTAACTTTTTGTGTGTTTGTGGTTGTGTTCTCTTCTGCCGTTGGGTTTATTGGCTCTATACAACTAGAACAAAGAGGCTCTTTTTCACAACTAAGTAGCGCAAGTGATGCGCAAGCAACAAAAATTAATTTTTTCATAATGTATAATTTTAATTTGAATACTGCAGATTGCACACGTGGCAATAAGACTGTAAGGTTTTTTCTCCTTGCAAAGAGCTTAGCTACTTCTTTTTGCATTGCAAACGTAATTGCTCTCGCGGACAAATTTTGTCCGCGAGAAAAATAGTTAGCTTTTTATAACGTACGACTGTAATTTTCTACAAAAGTGAATTGCAGTGTTTTTTGCCTTTAGCCTTTCTACAATTCTTCTTAAGGTTCGCTCAGAAATATTCAGCCTTTGGGCCAACTCTCCTGGAGTTCCGGTGTTTGAAAGTGTAATAAGCTGTTCAATTTGTTGAAGCTTCTCCTTGTAGTCATCAAATTTCATATAGCAGAGTTTTAGAAAAAACTGAGTTATTTAAAAATTTCTGAGGAGTAGGCAGAAATATACTTTTCAAAGATAAATAATTTGTCTGTATGAATCAGTTTGTTCGAAAATACTAGACACCCTTTTTTCTTATACTGGAACTGTTTGTATTGTTATGTGGTGCAAATGTAATCAAAAAACACAAAGTGTAAAACAAAATAGTTCACAAGTGTATTATTATATTGTGCAAAACTCAGAACATCTCTTTTATCAGCAACTTATCTTTGGGTATGGCTATTCATATCGGCAAAAAGATAAAGGAAGAATTATACAAACAGGGTATCACAGTAAGTACGTTTGCTAAAAAAATCAACCGTAGTAGAAATGTGGTGTATGATATTTTCGAAAGAGAAAGTATCGATACAGCTTTGCTCAATAAAATAGGGATGATCTTGCGTCTTGATTTCTTTTCAATTTATTCTGATCAGAAAGAATATAAAAAAGAAGGTGTTCAATTGTTGTATGTAAAAGATGAAAAGACGGCTTATAATAGTCATTCCGACCAGCTAAAAGCTTTAGAGAAACAAAATGAACTCTTATTGAGTGAAATTTCTTATTTGAAAAAGATTGTTACTTTGATGGAAGAAAAGAAAAAAAAGACGCCAGCAGTTAAAAGACTAAAAAAATAATACAACTATTCCGCCAATAATTTTTCTACAAACCGAGTAGTCTCTTCATTAAACTTTATGTGCGCATCGCCGGTTGCCGGACCATAAAATCCAGTATAAATTTTCCGCACAATACCTTGTTTATCGATGTAAATGGTTGTTGGAAATGCCATTACTGCATTAAGCATTGGTAAGGCTTCAGATGCTTGTGCTGCACCAGTTTTCTCCGTAATTAAAAAGTCATAGTCGGCCTTAAATCTGTTTTTTAATCTAGAAACAAGTTGAACGGCCTTATCAAAATCATCGGTGCGCTCAAAAGCAAGTGCTATTGCTTTCAAGCCCTTATCTGAATAGCGCGACTGAAATTCGGATAAAAATTTTGTTTCGTCCACACAATTCGGGCACCATGTTCCCATCAGTTGAATGATCACGACTTGGTTTTTATATTTAAGATCACTTAGCGAGATCTTTTTCCCTTCAAGATTTTTAAAACTGAAATCGATTTTTGAATAACCGGGTTTTAAATATGTTAGTGAATCGGGGTTGCGGAGCTGAAATGTTTCATCTTTAACTGCCGCCCAATTTTCATGCCCAGAGATACCCGAATAAAAATGTCCGTTTATTAAACTATCATTTCTTTTTGTTGCTGTAAATAAAAAAGCGTGTGATCCGTCAAAACACGACAACATGAAGTTTCTATTTGATGAAAAGCCCTCCAAATAACGATAATCACCGGTTTCGGTTGTAAACGTTCCTTTTGTTTTACCGCTCTCAGAGTTGAATAAACCAACGGAGAAATATTGATCTTGTGTGCCGGGTTCAAATGTTACTTTGTAGCGTTCACTTCTTTCGGTTTGATTCGTTTCTGTATGTAAAAAGCGTCTTGTATCGTTCTGAATTGCTGAAAACGGAATTGTATTTTTAGTTTTTCTTGCATGATTTATCCAATTGCCAACCATAACGGAATCGCCGATCATTTTTATTCTGAATTCAGAATCAAAAAAAGGCATTTTGATAGTAACAGAATCGTTAGCTAAAAATGTAATTTCATCAACTGAGATGCGTTCGTCCCCGTTTATGATTTCAAATGTTGATCCTTCGATCTGAAAATTAAATGGCAGTTCGGTTGTGTCATTTAGGCTAAGAACAGCACGCCAAACTCCTTTTCTCAGATTTGCAACCTGTCCAGTTGCATTCACAAAAAACAAAAGCGAAACAACAATTGTTATTCCGCTTCTGTAAAATATGTTTTTGTTTTTCATGAGCGTGTGTTTCGTTTTACTCAGAATGAGGTTTCGAAAGATAAATCTTCGAAAATCGTCAAGCAAGCACCTAAACAGTAAAATTAATTCCTTGTGCTAAAGGCAAACTCGTACCATAGTTGATTGTATTTGTTTGTCTGCGCATATATGCTTTCCAAGCATCCGAGCCGGATTCGCGTCCGCCACCGGTTTCTTTTTCACCACCAAACGCACCACCAATTTCAGCTCCAGATGTACCGATATTCACATTTGCAATTCCGCAATCGGATCCAGCTTGTGACAGGAACAATTCCATTTCGCGCATGTTGTTGGTGAAAATAGATGAAGACAAACCTTGAGGAACCCCATTTTGCATGGTGATTGCTTCTTCTATTGTTGTGTATTTCATTACATATAATATGGGGGCAAATGTTTCTTCCTGAACGATGTGATATTCGTTTTTTGCTTCAATCACACAGGGTTTTACATAACAACCACTCTCGTATCCATCGCCTGATATAATGCCGCCTTCAACCAGTATTTTTCCTCCTTCATTTTTAGCCTTTTCAATTGCGTTTAAATAATCCACTGTTGCATTTTTATCAATCAAGGGGCCAACGTGATTCGATGCATCTAATGGATTTCCGATTTTCAATTGAGCATATGCATTTTTAATAACATCAATTGTTTTATTATAAACGCTTTCGTGAATAATTAATCTGCGTGTTGATGTGCAACGCTGTCCGGCAGTTCCTACAGCACCAAAAACGGCACCAACCAAAACCATATTAAGATCAGCATGTTCAGAAACAATGATTGCATTGTTACCACCCAACTCAAGAATTGTGTTTCCGAAACGCTCTGCAACAGTTTTTGATACGTGTCTTCCGATACGAGTTGAACCTGTAAAAGAAACCAATGGAATACGTTTATCGTTGTTGATTAGATCACCAGATTCATTACCGATCACTAAACAGCTTACTCCTTCTGGGACATTATTTTTTTTTAATACGTCTGCAATTATATTCTGGCAAGCAATAGCACACAGCGGTGTTTTTGAACTAGGTTTCCAAATACAAACATCTCCACAAACCCACGCTAAGGCGGCATTCCAGCTCCAAACAGCAACAGGGAAGTTGAAAGCAGAAATAATTCCTACAACCCCGAATGGATGCCACTGCTCGTACATGCGGTGCATCGGGCGTTCGCTGTGCATTGTTAAACCGTAAAGTTGACGGGATAATCCAACAGCAAAATCACAGATATCGATCATTTCTTGTACTTCACCCAACCCTTCCTGCAAACTTTTCCCCATTTCGTATGATACAAGTTTACCAAGAGGCTCTTTGTATTTTCGCAACTGATCACCCATTTGACGAACAATTTCTCCGCGCTTAGGGGCAGGCATAAGGCGCCAAACTTTAAAAGCTTCATCAGCGGTTTTCATTACATTAATATAATCTTCAGTGGTAGCAGCATTTATGCTGCCTATCAATTGTCCATCAACAGGGGAATAGGAATCAATTTTTTTGCCATTCGTATGTGTATGTTTTAATCCGGTGGAAGCACCGTAATTTTGTTCTTTAATACCGAGTTCTTTGAGAACAGATTCAATTCCAAAAGGTTTTGTGGTTGATGTTTTTGACATAGTATTTGTTTTTTATTGGCTAACAAAATTAATTAAAAACAATCAATGTCAATGTTTAATTACACAAAATTCGACTAGTTTTTTGTTGGGCTTGATTTTGGGTCCACGATGGATGTAAACTGGGTTGCAATATAGGTTGCGATGGGAGAGAAACATTGGGCCACAATTTTCTTTGGATTGTTTTCTTTCGATGAAAAGCGGGAAGTTGCAATTCCGGCATTTACTGTTTTCCCCGCTTTATCTAATATTGAATAGTGAACAATTACCTCCCGTTGATAAGTATCGGTGCTAATATCATAAGAGTTCATATCGTTTTTGATGTCCAGCTCATTCACAAAAATAAAATATTCGCTCAGGTATTTTTTATTCAGATAAGAAAGCACTTCTGAATTTGTGAGTTTCGTGTTCATAAACTTTTTATCGTTGTTCTGCTGAACAGAAATTTGTCCGTTTGAAATACCACTTTGTGATTTGGCTTTCGTTCTTGCATCGGAAGGTTTATCTAAAAGGTCGTACGACAAGTTAGTTGATTTGTAGGTATATTCAAGATCTTTAGACATCTTTGCCGAGTCAGCATAAAATGAAACAACGGTTATTGTCGTTTGCAATTTTAATTTTAACTGCGCATCTAATTGGTTTCTGAAATTTTCGCGAATGGTTTCCCACTCCCATTTTGTTTGTTGATTGATTTTTTGGTCAATCTCACTCATGTATAATTTGGGTTCGAAAGGAATCAGACAGACTTTACCACTTACTTTTTTACCCAACGCTTCATTGGTGCGTGTTCCTTCCTGGGCGAAAGAACTTGCCCAAAGTAAAATGAAAAGAAAAACAGAAGCGTATTTTTTCACAGAAATCAGTTTAAGTTTCGTTGAAATTTATTTTAAAATGGCTCTTACAAGATCAAGTCCGTTTGAATACAACAACAATGCCAGCAACAAAAACATTCCTACATATTGTGCATACTCCATCAGTTTTTCGTTTGGTTTCCTGCGGGTGATTACTTCATATAATAAGAACATAACATGTCCGCCATCCAAAGCCGGGATTGGTAATATGTTCATGATAGCCAGAGCGATACTTAAAAATGCGGTAAACCCCCAGAAATTTTCCCAGTCCCACGAAGTGCTGTAAGCACTTGCTATAGTACCGAATCCGCCTAATTGTTTGTGAGCATCCTTAACAGTAAAAATAACCGAAAACTGTTTTACATAATCAACCAATGTTTTTTTTGCTTTAGAAAATCCTGCGGGAAACGCTTCAAAAAAAGAATATTGTATTGTATCTAAGGTTAAAAATTTATTTATTGCTGCTGTATGGAAACCAATGGTTCCGTCTTTGTTTACTGCTGTCCGCAGCAATATGGTGTCAACACCTCTTAAAACTTTTATGTTTGCTAACGAGTATGTGTTTGCCTTCAACGTTTTTGTTACAGCATTAAAAAAGTTCGCCGGCTTGTTGTTAATTTCAATAATTTTATCTCCTTTTTTAAATCCTGCTTTTTCTGCAGCGAGACCGGGAACAACAGAATCCACAATACAAGGAATGCGAGGAGTAATAAATGGACTCTTGCTGTTCTTAATGAGTTCGCTGATATTGTCCTCTGTAATAGCGATGTTTAATTTGCTACCTTCGCGATCAACCTGAATACTTTTAAAATCATTCAAAACAATTTCACCCGTTATTCTCGAAAAGTTTTTTATATTTTGATTGTTTACCGTTAAAATTTTATCGCCATCACGTAATCCCATTTTAAGCGCAAGTGAATCGCAAGCGATCCCATAGCTTGCATTTTGTGTAGGAAGATATTCTTCACCCCATGCAAACAATACCATGGCATAAATCAGTATTCCTAAAATAACATTTACTGTTACCCCACCAATCATTATGATCAAGCGTTGCCAAGCAGGTTTTGAACGAAATTCCCAATCTTGTGGAGGCAATTTCATTTGCTCTTTATCCATAGATTCATCAATCATTCCAGAGATTTTCACATATCCTCCCAGAGGAAGCCAGCCAATCCCGTATTCTGTTTCTCCCTTTTTTACTTTGAATAAAGAAAAGTAAGGGTCGAAGAATAAATAAAATTTCTCTACACGTGTTTTAAAAATACGTGCAGGAATAAAATGCCCTAATTCATGCAATACGATTAGTATTGAAAGGCTTAATATAAACTGTGCTACTTGTATTAACATGGTTATGGATAAATAATTAATTTTTTAACTGTCATCCCGTGCTACGACACGGGATCTGCCAATTGGCAAACGTGTTCTAAATAATGAGATACCTTGTCGTGGCAAGGTATGACGATTTATAACTAAATCAACTCTTCTGAAATTCTTCTTGTTTCTTTATCCGTCTCCACATAATCCTCATAGCTAGGTTTTGCGATAAAAGAAACGTTTTGTAAACACTTTTCCACAACATCACTCATTTGTAAAAAGCCAATTTCATCTTTTAAAAAAGCAGCAACGGCAATCTCGTTTGCTGCATTTAAAACACAAGG
>CANIFU010000034.1 GCA_947466965.1 Bacteroidota bacterium | reverse complement strand
GCATCAGTAAAAATGGTATCAAGTCCATTGTTCATGAATTCATAATTTGTGAATAGCGGTGCGGTATGACAAGTATTGCATTTTGCAATAAATAAATTCAAGCCGTTCTGTTCGCTGGAAGTTAAACTAGTCTGACCTCTTGAATACAAGTCATATTTTGAATTATAGGATACTAACATTCCCTGGAATTGCGCAATTGCTTTAAGTATCAACTGACTTGTAACTGTTTCTGTTCCGAATGCATCAATAAATAAGCTTGTATAACTGGCATCGTTTTGAATTTTAGTCACCATATTCGCTATTGATTCGTCCATTTCTACCGGATTGGTAATTGGTCCTATCGGTTGCACTTCAATGTGATTGATTCCTCCATCCCACATAAAAGATGTATTCCAGTTTAAGTTAAATAATCCGGGTGCATTTCTTACACCCAACAAATTATCAATTCCATGGCTAACATTATGATCTAAATGGGAAAAAGCTGCAAATTGCTGATGACAACTTCCGCATGAAATTGAATTGTCGCGAGAAAGTTGTGGGTCATAAAATAGTTTTCTGCCTAATATAAAACCTTCTTTTGTTAAGGTATTCCCGGTAAAATCGTATTCTGGATATGGCCAGCCTTCTGGAATAATCATCCGGATGTCATTAGCGGGAAGTTCTTCTTTTATCGAAGGATCAACTTCGCAAGCACTCGCTGCAACGATTAACGTTGCAGCGACTACCAGATGTTTTATAGCATTTTTAATTAACATTGTTGATTAGTTATGAATGTGTTCAACAGTAAACATATCAGCATAGTTGTCCGACATATCCAAACTGGTTTGATTTACACTCATGTTGAAGCTTGTTGTTGCAATGCTTATGTTTACAGGGCTTGTAAACCATTCCAATACATTCGCTTTGATGTGAATTTCAGGTGTTACCGTTGATGAAACGGATGCAACTTCAGTTCCGAAAGTAGGAGAAATCGTTTTAAGTGGATTGTAAATTCCTTTGTAACCTCCAACATGATAGATTATTTGATTGCCCCCGGCTGTAGATTGTGGTGAATGCCCCTCTAATTTTGCCTGAATATATCCTGTACTCCAGCTCCAAAACATTCCATTTGCTGGATCCAATGCTCCTGTTTGTGCTCCGGATACGTTGCGCAGGCTGTCTACACCAATCATAAATGATACAGCAGTGTAATCTCCGAAAGGTACATTCAGTAGCGTGAAGTCACCTGTTGCCAGGTCAGATGCGTCAATTAAATGGTAGCTTTCTGCTTCTACGTATGTTCCACCACCACTTTTTGTTAGTACAATATTGCTGATGTAATATTTTAACATCGATACGGTAAAGGTATCATTGTTCGCTGTAACGTATGATTCTGTATTAAATACCAATGAACTATCACCGGCCATATTCTCAAAATGGATTGCTAATGAACCTGCTGTCGCTACCGGATTTGAAGGCGTTGGTGTTATTTCTTCGTCTGGATCTTTTTTACATGATGTAAAAATTAATGACGCAGAAATAAATAATAAAAGGCTATATTTTAATGTTTTCATAGTTGATGTATTTTAAAATTATTTTTATGCAATAATTAATTGTAGAAATACTAAAACTTTTGGTTGTTGTAGTATTTACGCATCAAGTAAAATTGCGAATTGATCATCAATTGCTAAATTCTCTAATCTAAATGTTTTCAAATTTACGATTTATTTCATGTTTGCGATAATTCGAATAGAATTTTCCTGCAGCGATTATTTTATTTCCAAAGGAATTAATAGTTTAAAGCTAATATTTCTTCCCATGTTATAAACTCCGGTTCTTCCGGAAGTATTGTTTTCGGCTCCGTATTTTAATCTACTTAAATGATGCTGATACGCAACATCTGTGATATTATTTGCGCTGATGTAGATCGAACAGATTGTTTTATTTTTTCTTGTGATGTCCCCACCTAATCCTATATTAATTAATGAATATCCGGGTGTTTTTGTTTCTGTTCCGAATGCCGAATAGAATTTGTTTTGTTCAAAATAGTTTTCTAATTCAAAACTTACATAGGCATTTGAAATGTATTTACCGATTTTTTTTATGTCCGCTTTCAACTCCGAAACTAATTTCGGAGCAGGGATCAGTGGTAAATTCTTTAAAGAATCGGGCTGATTTGTTTGTGTTGCCTGAACATAAGAGAATGAATTTTCAAAGTGAAGCCAGTGTATCGGATGAGGATGAATATCAATACTTATTTCAGCACCAAGCAAGTTTGCATTTCCCTGAACAAATTGAAATGTATTTGCCCCTTGCGTAATTGAATCGCCTCCATTTGCACTGTTTAGTTTTTGAAGAAAAATAAAACGATTGATTGTGTTGTGAAATACATCAATCTCTGTTGTGATGTGTTCCGAATTCAATCCAAATGCTCCGTCAATTTGAAAACTGCTTTCTGCTTTCAGATCAGGATCACCAATTTCATATCTTCCTGTTCCTTCGTGTTCACCATTCGCTCCTAACTCACTAATGTTAGGAGCGCGGTATCCTTTTGCTACATTCAGCTTTATATAAACCATTTCCGAAAATTGATAGGTAGCGCCAATGCTTCCCGATATTCCTGAAAAATTCGAATTGAATTTTGTAAACTGATGAGAAGTTGTAGAATCGTTCAAGTCTGTTTTTGTGCCGGTTGAATCTATGAATAGATCTTTGCTTTTTTGTGAGCGTGAATCATATCTTATTCCTCCGCTCAGATCCAATTTCCCGAATGTTTTTTTTAGGATGCTGAAAGCTCCGATATCAAACAAGTTGTATTCAGGAACTAGAAATTCGATTCCTTTATTTTGTGATGTCTGCTGCATTCCATTTACTCCCAGTGAAATCATTAATTTATTCTTTTCAGGGAAAACATATCGCAGATCATAGTTAATCGTGTTCAGTAAAAAATAAAGACCATAGTTTTTTGGATTAAACACATCACCAAATTCCTGGCGGTGATTCTGCTGAAAGCCGATTGTCGCTTTCACATTTCCCTGTCCCACAATAAAGTTGTTGTTCAAGGCAACTTTATAATGTTTAATTTTTTGAAATGGTATTCCGCTCGAATAGCTTTTAAAATCTTTGTCATCAGCAATAACCATTTCTTCGGTCGTATCATTTATTACGATTGGTTTAATGAACTTTCCGCTCGCGCTGTCGCGATCTCCTTCTACTATTCCAGGGCTTAATTCATACATGCTGAAATGTACGTGTGAATAGCCCCACGACTTATTCATTCCAATAACTCCACCGATTGTGTTTTCTTTGAAGCCGGAATTTAAAACATAGCCATCGTATTTGTTTTGGTAAGCGTGTGCCATCTTATTGCTGTAACGCACATCCCAAATCAATCCGTTGATGTTTCCTGTAAGGTTTGCTGAATAGGCGATCAATCCATTGTTTGTTTGGTAGTTTCCAATAATATTTCCATTGATTTTTCCTTCAGGGAGCGTTGGAGCGGTTATCATATTAATAACACCGGCAATTGCATCTGAGCCATAAGAAAGACTTGCAGGGCCTTTTAGTATTTCAATCTTGTTGATGGAAAATTCATCAATTTCAATTCCATGTTCATCACCCCATTGCTGGCCTTCTTGTCGTATGCCATCATTCACGATTACAACACGATTATATCCTAATCCACGTATGATAGGTTTTGAAATTCCCGATCCTGTTGTTACCTGATCGATGCCGGGTTGTTTCGCAAGTGCATCAATAATATTGTTTGACGCAGTTTGAAGTAATTGTGTTTTTGATACGATGCTTATGGGCGTTGCTGTTCTGTTTCTTTCTCCCGCTTGTGACGTACCTGTAATAATAACTTCGTTAATTTCTTTAGCTGAAAGTTCTAAAACAAAATCTATTGTTGAAATCGATGCAAGGTCAATTGTTTCGATAATCATTTTGTATCCAATATAACTAACCTGAACTAAAATTTTTATTTGAGGAAGATTGTCGATTTGATACTTTCCATCGATGGTGCTTACTGTTCCTGTTTTTAAATCGGGTATGTAAATGCTTGCTCCAGGAATTGCTTCACCTGTTATTTTATCAGTTATTTTTCCGGAAAGTGTTGTTTTTCCTAGTTCAGCATTTTTTGCTGACAAGTTTATTGCACACCAAAATAGGAGTGCAGCCAATATATATTTTTGCATAAAAGTTCTTAATTTATTTTAATACGATAAAAAAATGATCCGCCGCCGCTGCAGCAGTCAAAATTGTAGTCAGAATAAAAAACTAAGAAAGAGGGGGTGCGCGTGAAGGTAAGTTAGAATAGGCGTATGGAATTGTTACGCATTGTGAAAAAGGATGAAAAGAAAATGATTGAGCGGTAAGTATAAATACGAAATCAGTAGTTGAAAAATTGTTAGAATCTAAAAGGGTGAAGTCACATATTGAACAAGAATGTTCTTGTTCGTGAAAATGCTTTTCTATGGCTGTACAATGTATATCTTTCTGATGTTCTAATCCGTGAATAGACTTCTCTGCTAAAGGGAATAGTAGCAGAAAAAGGAAAAAGATTGAAAGATATTTTTTAAATTGCTGTTGCATTTGAGCGACAAAAATATAAAATTAATTTATTTTAAGCGCAATTATTTTAATGTTGAACAATTATTCTTTTTGTTAATGAACCCGATTGTTTGACTCCTGAGGTGTTTATTTCTGACACTTTACATAGATAAATACCCTCAGAAATATTTTGCGTACTATGTATAATAAAATTGTTTTCTATTTTATCTGAACTGATCAGTTGGCCCATGATGTTATACAATTCCAAAACATAATTTTTGTTTTCTTCATTTAATATACGGATGCTGAAACTGCTGTTTGCCGGATTCGGGAAAAGATCAAAATTAAAATGAATTGAATTATCGATATTGGAAGTAGTAAGTGCTGAAACACCTTTGTAAAAAGATACTCCACCTTCATAATTTCCAACGATCAGGTCCATGAAACCATCGTTGTTTACATCAGCACCATTCGGTGCAACTCTGTTTCCTTGAAAAATATCAAGAAACGTAGAATCGGCCATCGTGAAAACGCCTCCTAAATTTCCGTCAATATTGGTGTATCTTCTGATAAATCCACTTTCGCTTCCAACTAGCATGTTGGTGACACCACCTTGTTTGAAGACGAAGGGGTAGCTGTAACCGGTAAAGTATCCAGGTAAATTTACTTTCACATTTCCAAAAAAGTGAGTAATGGAATCCATTAATGGAATAGCTGAAGTGCCGTTGTGACGGTAGTAAGCAAGTTTTCCATTTCTTGCCCCGATCACTAAATCGTTGGTGCCATTGTTATCCATGTCAACAATCTGCGGTACAGCAAAATCTCCCACATCGATCACCCTGTTGAATGAGTTTTTAAAATTACCTGCTGTTAAAACAAAATTTGCAGTGCTGCCGATCGGAGCGTTATTTTCGAAGTAATGTAATTTACCATCGTACCCGCCTATCATCATATCAGCATCTGTATCGCCATCCAAATCACCAAATGCAGGAACCATATTTACGATACCCAAAGAACCTAATCCTGCATAATTACGCGTAACTAATTCGTATTTAGGAGCAGTTGCCGTTCCGATATTTTTAAACTGTGCGATCTGAGTTGAAAATCCTGCAGCTGCATAATACCCGTAATTACCAATAAAAAGATCTTTTAATCCATCATTATCGTAATCAAAAAAAACGGGGTATGCACCTTCACCAACATCAATCATATTGTCCTGCAATAAATTCGCTTGCTGGAATTGAAAAAGAGGAAAACTATTTGTCCCGATATTCTTATAGTATACCACACTGTTGAAATTTTCAGAAACATTGGGTGCATTCGGACTCACTACCAAATCTTTCAGCCCGTCATAATTTACATCCAAATAGTAAGCACATGGGAATATCGAAAGATCAATCATAGAAGTACTTGCATTGTTTGCTGGAAAAGCGGTATCCACGGCAGTAAAGCTTCCATCAGTCAAAGAGCCGCCATTCGTTAGCATTGTTAGATTTTTGAAAGAAATATCACCAACAATAAAGTCTTTATCCGCATCATTATCCAAATCGATGCACAATTGGCAAGAGCCAGAATGTCTTTCTGCAGAGCGATCATCGGAATTTGTAGGTTTAAATTCGGGAGTACTTACATTGCCGACACAAGAATCGTAAAGTGTATAATCGTTATTCAGAGGGTGTTCTGATGCATATCCCCAACAGCGGTTGGCCATCTGGAATTTCAGACTATCGCAGGTTCCGTAAAGTTCCATACTCATATTTTTGTGATATTCCATATAGCTTCCTGTAATCGCAAAGGTGACAACATCCATATCGCCATCATTGTCAATGTCAGTAATAGCAGGGAGATCGGCTGAACTCACATACAAATTTATTAAAGAGCCAGAAGGTGGATTATAGATTGAGTATTGTAAATTAGTAACGAGAGTGAATTGTAAACCAGTGGAAACGCTAGAAGTGTTTTTGTAAACCATAAATCCTCCGCCATAATTTGAATAAGCAAAAATGTCTTCTTTGCCATCGCAGTTATAATCCACTAATAAAACCCAGTCATGAAGTTTTGGGAATTTATTCTCAAATAGAGGATCGTAACGGTAATCGGTCATGCCGGCTGTCCCATTGTTGATAAAGGTTCTTACTTTATTGCCTGTGCGGTCGAACATAAATAAGTCTTTTATCCCGTCCTGATTCAGGTCAATGTTGGATGCCTGAATGAAGTTTAATCCACCTGCCCATGGATTAGAAATGTTGCCTGCAGCTAATTTCACTTGAATGTTATCATTCCATTCCATAAAAGGCTGAGCGATGCTATTATGGGTTATAATAAGCAGAGATGTATATAGGGATAAGTATTTGATCAATTTCATAATGTGGAATTATAATAGATACAAATATAAAGAATTAATCGAAAAGGGTTTGATTAAACCACATTGATAATTCAACTGTTCTTACTTGGGGATGGTAGCTTAAATTTAACATAAAAATCATAAAAATCAACCAAATCATCATAAAATTGGTAAATAATAATTGTTATTCTATATTTGCACCCTTAAATTAGAAAAGAAAACAGTTTTAAGGGTATATATTGAAATGGATTTGAACCACATTTTCAAATAAACTTCACAAACTTTTTTAACTTAATTAACTAAAAACAATTAAACGTTATGCAGAACAAAGGCGCTATTAGGCTGTTTGCGATTTTACTGGCTCTTGCCTGTGCTTATTATTTGATGTTTACCTATGTAGGTGTGAATATTGAAAAAGATGCTAAAAAATATTCAGAGGAATATATTACCCGTACGGATATAGTTGACGCTGCGAAGCAACTTTCTGCAGAGGAAAATGTGCAAACAACGTATCTTGATTCTGTTAAAAATTCCCGCAAATCAATTTACCTTGATTCTTTGAAAAAAGTTTCTGTAATTGATTTCGGTATTTTCAAATATACTTATGAAGAAGTAAAAGACCGTCAGTTAAACTTAGGGTTGGATTTGAAAGGTGGTATGAACGTAACGTTAGAAGTTTCAGTTTCTGAAATTATTCGCGGACTCTCAAACAATAGTAATGATCCTGCTTTTTTGAAGGCACTTGAAAATGCTACCGCTGCTCAAAAATCATCCTCTAAAGATTATGTTACTTTATTTGGTGAAGAATATAAAAAGTTAAACCCGACAGGTCGTTTAGCTATTAATTTTCAAACAATCGAATTAAAAGGTAAAATCGATTTTAATACATCTGATGAAGATGTTTTGAAATTTTTACGTTCCCGAATGGATGAAGCAATTGAAACATCAGAAAAAACATTGCGTACTCGTATCGACAAATTTGGTGTAACACAACCGAATATTCAACGTTTGGCTTCTTCTGGTCGTATATTGATCGAATTGCCTGGTGTTACAGATAAAAAACGTGTTCGTAAACTTTTACAAGGAACGGCAAATCTTGAATTTTGGATTGCTTATGATAATAGCCAGGAACAAGATGGAATCGCAACTGCGCTTACAAAAGCAAATACCCGTTTAAAAGAAATTCTTACGCCTACCTCTATAGATACAACTACTGCTGTGAAGGACACTGCGCTTGTTGCTAAAGATAAAGTAGCAACAGCCCTTACTAAGCCAATTGTAGAAGATAGTCTTAAAAAAGCTACTACATCCTCCTTGGATGCTCAGTTAGGTGTTGCTAAAAAAGATACCTCTTCCGCGACTTCTAAAAACGATACGATCGAGAAAATCAGAAGAGAAAATCCTTTGTTCTCTTTATTAATGCCCGCATACAAATACAACGAAAAACAAGAATTCCAAGGACTAGCTCCAGGACCAATTGTAGGTTATGCTTTAATTAGTGATACAGCTCAAATTGGAGAGTATCTTCGTAAACCTAAAATCAAATCATTGTTTAAGCCTTATACTCGTTTCTTTTGGACATTCAAACCATATGACACCGAAGAAAAACGTTTGCAATTATTGGCAATGGATGGAACTTCTACAAGAGGGGTTGCTCCTTTAGCTGGTGATATCATTACGGATGCACGTGTGGTATTTGATCAGAATAGCGGTGGTTCACCAAATATTTCAATGACCATGAACACCGATGCTGCAAATGTTTGGAGAAAATTAACAAGAGACAATGTTGGAAATTGTGTTGCAATTGTTTTAGATAACAGTGTGTATTCATACCCTGTAATCAATGGTGAGATTGCTGGTGGCTCTACTTCCATTCAGGGCTCTTTCTCAATGTCAGAAGCAACCGATTTAGTAACAATCTTAAAAGCAGGTAAATTACCAGCACCAGCTCGTATTGTTGCCGAAGAAACAGTTGGTCCTGTATTAGGTGCGGAAGCTATTTCTAAAGGATTTATTTCGATGGTTATCGCCTTGTTATTGGTTCTTGTGTTTATGGGCCTATATTATAGCAAAGCTGGATGGGTGGCCGATTTTGCCATGATCATCAATAATTTCTTTGTAATCGGAATCCTTGCTTCTTTTGGTGCTGTGTTAACATTGCCCGGAATTGCTGGTATTGTATTGACCATCGCGATGTCAGTGGATGCGAATATCTTGATCTTTGAACGTGTTCGTGAAGAATTAAATCTCGGAAAAACAACAGCCGTAGCAATTAAAGAAGGATACAAAAATGCAATGTCTTCTGTGATCGATTCGCACATTACTGGTTTATTATTAGGTATTATCTTGTACGTTTTCGGAACTGGTCCAATTCAAGGTTTTGCGACTACATTAATTATCGGTATTGTCTCTTCTTTATTCTGTGCAATTTTCATCACCCGTTTGGTGTTTGATCGTTGGTTAGCAAAAAATAAAGAAATTCCTTTCGGAAATAAAATAACAGCGCATGCTTTTAAGAAAATCAATATCAACTTCGTTGGAAAGCGTAAATACTATTATATCTTTTCCGCATTAGTGATCGTTGCAGGTATTTTCTCATATGTGAAAAAGGGTGGATTCAGCTTAGGTGTCGACTTTAAAGGTGGCCGTTCTTATGTTGTGCGTTTCGATCAACCAAAATCTACAGATGAGATCCGGAATGCTCTAGCGGTTTCTTTTGGTGAAGCACCTGAGGTTAAAACATATGGTGAAGGTGGATCTCAGGTTCGTATCACCACAACTTATCTGATTGAAGACGCATCAGAAAATGCGGAAGGAATGGTTGAGGAGAAATTGAATGGCGGATTAACAGCATTAGGTGAAAAATACCAGGTAATGAGTTCTCAAAAAGTGGGAGAAACCGTTTCTCGTGATATTAAAACAAAAGCGATCTGGGCAGTATTGTTGTCGTGTCTTGTGATGTTTATTTTCATCTTCGTTCGATTCAAAAAATGGCAATATGGTTTAGGTGCTGTTGTGGCCTTGTTCCATGACGTATTTATTGTATTGTCGATCTACACAATATTTGATGGTATCTTGCCTTTCTCTTTAGAGATCACTCAGGATTTCATCGCGGCTATCTTAACCGTAATGAGTTACTCGATGGTGGATTCAGTTGTTGTGTTTGACCGTATCCGTGAATACTTAACAGAGCGCAATAAAGCGGATCTGGATAAAGAAGAGCGGGTGAAAGTTATTAACTACGCATTGAACAGTACACTAAGCCGTACAATCAATACCGCATTAACTATTTTCTTTGTAATGTTAGCGATCTTTATTTTCGGTGGCGAAACAATCAAAGGATTTGCGTTTGCATTGTTGATCGGTATTGCAATCGGAACATATTCTTCTATCTGTATCGCTACTCCAATTGTAATTGATTTGGAAAGAGATAAAAAGGACGAAGATAAAAAAGCGTAATACTTAAATACTAATTCTTAGAACCCCGGTAAATCAATTTATCGGGGTTCTTTTTTTTGTCACTCAGCAAATGCTATTCTAATTAGTAGTTCACTTCGATTGGAAAACCTCATTGCGAGCTTTTCGAGAAATAAATCAGATAAATACAGATATTTATTTCTGAACAAATATTTCTGTAACTTTGTGAAAATAAATCATGGCCGACTGCCACCAATCAATAACCATTCATGCTTAATTCAGTCTTCTTATTTTTAAATCTTGGCGGTGGAGAAATCTTCATTGTGATCCTTATGATTGTGATGTTTTTCGGATCCGATAAATTACCTGGAATAGCAAAAGGATTAGGCAAGGGGCTTCGTGAAATCAATGATGCAAAGAATCAGATACAGGCAGAGATTTCAAAAGGTACTGAAGGATTTAAAGAAGAATTGCAAAAACATACCTCCGAAATACAAGCTGAAATAACGAAAGCTGGGGAAGGAATGAAAAAGCAGTTGGAAGATGCGGGAAGTATGGTTAAGGAAGAAGGGAAAGCGATTGAGGATACGATGAAATAGTAACAGGTATTTTTTTGTCAATTATCACGATAATACGTTTTTGCTAATTGCGGATACGTTTTTTTATTTTATAAAACCTACAATATAATTTTAGTTAAAAGGCTATATAATAGTTATACTAAAATTTCAAAATTATATGAATAATGTTTTCTTTTAGCGTTTTTAATTAATGCATTTCAATATTTTATAATTAAGAAAGACAAAAATCAGCTGGTTTTAAGTCTTAAATTTTTAAGTTTTTTGTTAAAGAATAGACAGAATATTCAGTTCATTTTCCCATAGAAAATTTAATAATTAAGAAATAGACAATGTCTTCAAGATTCCACTTTTTTCTACTTTATTTCCCAAAAATCAGTACAGTTAGTTATTATTTTAATTGATTTTCAATTATTAACTCCAAAAGTGGGGGTGTTAATAAAAAATAATCACTTTTTTCACCAACTACCCCCTCTTTTTTCTACTTTTGTGTCGAAAATTTGATTTTTATACTGTACATCCCCAAATTTTCACTATCGTTAGGCAAAAAACATAATTATAATTTAAAAACTCACTCAATCACTCAATCACCTAATCACCTAATCACTTAATCACTTAATCACTATAAAAATGGCATTTCACAGATTTAAAGCATTAGAAGCCGTACTTACAAGAGTTCCGGTTGAAGTTAATTTACCAAGTAATAAGGTATCTGAATTTTTCGGAGAAAACGTATTCGGTATCGATGCGATGCGCGAACACCTTTCAGAAGAAGGATTTAACAGTGTTATGGCTGCAATGGAAAAAGGAACGCAGATCGATCGTAAAATGGCCGACCAAGTTGCTGCGAGTATGAAAGGTTGGGCGAACGGAAAAGGTGCAACACATTATACTCACTGGTTTCAACCTTTAACAGGTACAACAGCTGAAAAGCACGATGCGTTTTTTGAACCGACAGAAGGCGGAAGAGCCATCGAACGTTTCGGAGGAGGTCAATTGGTTCAGCAGGAGCCTGATGCGTCTTCTTTCCCGAATGGCGGAATCCGCAATACATTTGAAGCACGCGGTTATACCGCTTGGGATCCAACATCTCCGGCTTTCGTGATCGGTAAAACATTGTGCATCCCAACCATCTTTGTTTCTTATACCGGTGAAGCATTGGATTTTAAAACACCCTTATTAAAAGCATTATCTGCCATTGATAAAGCTGCTGTAGATGTGTGTCAATATTTTGATAAAAATGTAACCAAAGTAAATGCAACATTAGGTTGGGAGCAAGAATATTTTTTAGTAGATGATGCATTGTTTAATGCGCGCCCCGATCTTTCTATGACCGGCCGTGCTTTATTCGGACATATTCCTGCAAAAGGTCAACAGTTGGATGACCATTATTTTGGGTCAATTCCCGACAGAGCAACCTGGTTCATGCGTGATTTCGAAATTGAGTCGTTGAAGCTGGGTATTCCTATTAAAACGCGCCACAATGAAGTTGCTCCAAATCAGTTTGAGTGCGCACCGGTTTTTGAAGAGTGTAATCTGGCTGTAGATCATAACCAATTATTGATGGATGTGATGGAAAAGGTAGCCCGAAGACATAATTTCCGTGTGTTGTTGCACGAGAAGCCTTATGCGGGTGTAAATGGTAGCGGTAAACACAATAATTGGAGCTTGGGTACCAATACAGGTAAAAACTTATTGAGCCCCGGAAAAACACCAAAAACAAATCTTCAATTCCTTACTTTTTTTATCAATACTGTAAAAGCGGTTCACGACAATGCTGATCTTTTAAGAGCATGTATTGCAACTGCAAATAACGATCACCGCTTAGGAGCAAATGAAGCGCCACCTGCAATCATGTCTGTTTTTCTTGGAACACAACTTTCCAATGTGTTAGATGAGTTGGAAACCAAAGTAAAATCAGGTAAAATGAGCCCCGATGAAAAAACAGCTCTAAAATTAGGCGTAGGCAAAATTCCTGACATTTTACTAGATAATACAGACAGAAACAGAACTTCTCCTTTCGCTTTTACAGGAAATAAATTTGAATTCCGTGCAGTCGGTTCATCTCAAAATTGTGCAGGTCCGATGACTGTCTTAAACGCTATCATGGCCGATCAGTTGATTAAATTCAAAAAAGATGTGGATGCCTTGATCGCTAAAAATGTGGATAAAGACGAAGCGATATTCCAAGTGTTGAGGCTGTGCATAGTGGATTCGAAAAAAATCCGTTTTGAAGGTAATGGATATGGTGAAGAGTGGGTGAAAGAAGCTGAAAAACGCGGACTATCTAACATAAAAACAACACCGCTGGCTTTAGAAGCATTTGTTTCAAAAACAACGATGGATCTTTTTGAAAGAAACGGTATTATGACTGAACGGGAACAGCATGCGCGTTATGATATTTATTTGGAAACATATACAAAAAAAATCCAGATAGAGTCGCGTGTTATGGCTGACCTAGCTTTGAATCACATCATTCCTACTGCTATCAAATACCAAAGTTTGCTGATTGACAATGTAAGAGGTTTGAAAGAAATAATGTCTGTAGCCGATTTCAAGAAAAGTTCTCAAATCCAGATGGAAATGATCACAGAAATTTCTGAACACATCAATACCATCAAAACCAATGTGGATAAAATGACGGAAGCTCGGAAAAAAGCCAATGCGATCGTTCAGGTGAAGCAGCAAGCTGTTGAGTACTGTGATAAAGTGAAATCCTACTTCGATGTTATTCGTTATCACGTAGATAAACTTGAGATTCTCGTAGATGACGAGAGCTGGCCATTACCAAAATACCGCGAATTGTTATTCACTAAATAGTACTAAAAATCATTGAAATACCTTCCAAATATTGGTTTGTAGGTGTTTTTTAATGAAATAAGAGGAGCCTAAAATTAAAATAGAAGCAAAAAGAATTTTTTTGTTTCAAATATTTAATTATTTTAGCACCCATTAATACGTAAACTAAAAATTTATTATGAAGATAATTTCAAAAGTAGCTACCCTATTAGTTATATCTTTTTTGTTTTCTGCCAATGTTGTGGCTCAAAAAAACTTTTCAAAAGACGCCGATAAAGCATTTGACAATAAAGAGTATTTCAACTCTATCGAGCTTTACAAGAAAGCGTATACAAAAGCAAAGAAGAAAGAAGACAAAGCGTTTATTGTTTTTAGAACAGCTGAATGTTACAGAATGATTGGAGATAATAAACAAGCAGAAGCTTGGTATATCAAGGCAATAAAAGCAAATTATACTGATCCTAAAGCGAAATTATATTTGGCAGATGCAAAAAAAGCAATTGAGAAATACAACGAAGCATTGATTGAATACAATAATTACAAAAAAGAAGTTCCTTCTGATCCCCGAGGAGAAGATGGTGCTAAATCGTGTGAGTTAGCTCAGAAATGGAAAGATGCACCAACACGTTACAAAGTAGAAAACGTGGTATTGATCAACACAAAAGATCCAGACTTTGCTCCAACATATGCAGATAAAAAATACAATAAATTGTATTTCACTTCCATGCGTCCTGGAGTTATTGGTTCTTCAATTGACGCAACAAATGGTGAAAATTTCAGTGATATTTTTGAAACAATGATGGATAAAAACGGAAAGTGGAGTACACCTGTTTCTCTTCCTGAGCCATTAAATACTAAAGATAACGAAGGTTTAAGTGCTGTATCAAAGAAAGGTGATATGATTGTATTTACACGTTGTATTGTTGATAAAAAGATTGTTACTTACAATCAGTTGTGGTCAGCTGCTAAAAAAGGAACATCTTGGGGCGAACCTACAAAATTAGCTTTTTGCGTTGATACTGTAAAATTCGCTTCTCCTTGTCTTTCTGCTGACGGACAAACTTTGTTCTTCGCTTCTAATATGGCTGGCGGACAAGGTGAAAATGATATCTGGATGTCTAAATATGAGAAAAAAGGTGCTAAATGGGGCGCTCCTGTAAACCTTGGTCCTGCAATCAATACTGCAGGCAACGAAGTTTATCCTTTTGTTCATGAAGATGGAACATTGTATTTCGCTTCAACCGGCCACCTGGGTATGGGCGGTATGGATATTTTTAAAGCCGAGAAAAAAGGTGATAACGAATGGGGAAATGTTACGAATATGAAATCGCCAATCAATTCTGCAGCGGATGATTTCGGTATCATCTTCGAAGGTAAAAAAGAAAGAGGTTATCTTTCTTCAAATCGTGAAGGTTCCAAAGGTGCTGATGATATCTGGTCATTCGTTCTTCCACCATTATTGTTTACTATTGAAGGAGTTGTAACGGATTGTAAATTCAAAGAAGTTATTCCCGGAGTAACTATTAAACTTGTTGGTTCTGATGGATCTTCTGTAGAAACAAAAACAGATGCTGCTGGTTATTATAAATTTGCTGAAAATGGTACATCGCGTTATGTTAATCCAAATACATCATACGTTTTAACTACCCAAGTTGGTGTTGAAGTGAAAACAATACAGGCTTCTGCTGGCTTCTTGAACAGCTCTGACAAAGTAAAAGAAACAACTGTTGGTGTTGAAGAAGCGAAAGTATTCAATCATGATTTCTGTTTAGTACCTATCGAACGCTTTATCCGTTTTCCGGATGTTTTATATATCTTAGGTAAGTCGGATTTAGAACACCCTTCAAATCCCCGCGATTCATTAAACTTCTTATATCAGACATTGTTGGATAACCCAACGTTTGTTATCGAGTTAAGTTCTCATACCGATTACCGTGGTTCTGATTCAGATAATCAAAAATTATCTGAAGCGCGTGCTAAATCATGTGTTGATTATTTAATTTCTAAAGGGATTAATCCTGAACGTTTAAAAGCAAAAGGATACGGTGAGAAAGCACCGGTTGAAATGAAAGATGCTGACGGAAAAGTAACAGCAATATTAACAGAAGCCTATATCAACAAATCAACAAAAGGACAACCAAAAGAAGTTTATGAAGCAATGATGCAAAAAAATAGACGTACTGTTTTTTCTGTATTGCGTAAGGATTTTGTTGATCCAAATGCACCCAAAGATATGCCTGTAACTGCTCCTGTTACACCTAAGCCTGAAGGTGAAGAAGAAGGTGAATAAAATTAATTTCTTCTTGAAAAAGAATTCAAAAACATCCCGTATTTTTACGGGATGTTTTTATTTTAACCCTCAGGTGATAATAAAAACATCCCGTCATACTTTTTTATAGATAATAGTAGGACGAATTGTGTATGAAAAAATCAATTAGTTAATGACCGATAACAGATACAATCAACGTGGCGTTTCTGCATCCAAAGAGGATGTACATCTTGCCATCTCCAAAATTGATAAAGGATTATTTCCAAAAGCTTTTTGTAAAATTGTTCCCGATTATTTAAGCGGAGACGAAAATTATTGCATCGTTATGCATGCTGATGGAGCAGGGACAAAATCATCTCTTGCCTATACTTACTGGAAAGAAACCGGAGATGTTTCCGTATGGAAAGGTATCGCACAAGATGCAATTGTTATGAATACCGATGATCTTCTTTGCGTTGGAGCAATTGACAATATTTTATTGTCGTCCACCATCGGAAGAAATAAAAATAATATTCCCGCCAATGTGTTATCTGTTATTATTAATGGAACCGAAGAGGTGTTAAAGCAATTAAGAGATTATGGAATCGGAATTTATTCCACTGGCGGTGAAACAGCCGATGTTGGCGACTTGGTTCGCACAATTATTGTAGACTCAACGGTTGTTTGCAGAATGAAACGCTCCGAAGTTATAGATAATAGTAATATTCAATCGGGTGATGTAATTGTCGGACTTTCTTCATCTGGAAAAGCAACCTATGAAACTGAATATAATGGCGGAATGGGTAGTAATGGTTTGACTTCTGCTAGACACGATGTTTTTGAAAAATCATTGGCAGCAAAATTTCCTGAAAGTTTTGATGCTGCCGTTCCTGCTGATCTTGTATATAGCGGTAAAATGAAATTAACAGATAAAATCAATGTTGGCGGTGAAGATGTTACTGCCGGAAAATTAGTATTGTCTCCTACGCGAACGTATGCACCGATTATAAAAAAAATAATAGATAACCACCGTTTGCATATTCACGGAATGGTTCATTGTAGCGGTGGTGCCCAAACAAAAGTGTTGCATTTTGTAGATAATGTTCATGTAATAAAAGATAATTTATTTCCGATTCCGCCCTTGTTTAAGTTGATACAAGAACAAAGCAGTACCGATTGGAAAGAAATGTACAAAGTGTTTAATATGGGACACCGTATGGAATTATATCTTCCGGAAGCAATTGCTGCGGATGTAATCGCTATCTCAAAATCTTTCGGTGTAGATGCCCAAATTGTTGGTAGAGTTGAAGCATCCGAAAAAACACACCTGACAATTACCTCCGAATACGGAGTGTTTGAATATTAGCTTTTTAATTGAATATGGCAATCGCCAATAGTTTGTGGTATGTCCATAACGAAAGGTTCTTGCTATTTTTTTTGTACTTTCGTATCCTTGAAACCAATCCTTAAAATAATTTTTTAGTTTTTAATTTTCAATTAATAATAAGTAAAAGTGTTAGATAAATTAGCCGCCATAAAAAGACGTTGGGAAGAGGTAGAACAGAAACTTTCTGATCCCAAAGTGATTGGAGATATGAAGGAGTTCAAGAAATTCAATAAAGAATATAAAGAACTTACCGATGTTGTGAATGCCTACCACGAATACAAAAATGTAGTAGAGAATATAGAGTTCAATAAAAGTGTTTTCGCCACTGAAAAAGATGAGGAAATGCGTGAAATGGCAAAGATAGACATGGAGGAATTGCTTCCCAAAAAGGAGCAGATGGAAAATGATATCCGTCAAATGCTTGTACCTAAAGATCCTGAAGATGCTCGTAATGCTGTTATGGAAATTAGAGCAGGAACGGGTGGTGATGAAGCAAGTATTTTTGCAGGCGATCTGTTTAGGATGTATACCCGCTATTTTGAAGAAAAAGGTTTGAAATACGAAGTTGTTGATTCGAATGACGGAACTATGGGCGGATACAAAGAGGTAATTATAAACATCACTTCTGATAATGCGTATGGAATATTAAAATTTGAAGCGGGAGTTCACCGTGTGCAGCGTGTTCCTTTAACTGAAACAATGGGTCGTGTGCATACTTCTGCAGCTTCTGTTCTTGTTATGCCCGAAGCCGATGAAGTAGATGTTGTTTTAAATCCCGGCGATATAGAAATGCAAACTTCCCGTTCTGGTGGTGCGGGTGGTCAGAATGTAAATAAGGTGGAAACCAAAGTTCAGTTAACCCACAAACCTACCGGTATTGTTGTTGTTTGCCAGCAGGATCGTTCGCAATTAGGAAACCGAGAAATTGCTATGCAGATGCTTCGGACCAAATTATACGACATAGAAATGACGAAACATCTGGATGCCATTTCCAAACGAAGAAAAACAATTGTTGCAACGGGTGATCGTTCAGAAAAAATCAGAACGTATAATTATCCCCAAAACAGAATCACAGATCACCGAATCAATATGACTTTATATAATCTTACCGATTTTATGGATGGTAAGATTCAGAATATGATAGATGCGCTTCAGTTGGCTGAAAATTCTGAACGATTGAAAGAAGGTGGTGTTGAGTCTTAATATTGAAATGATTATTAGCCATCATTTCTTACAGAGTGAAAAAAAATATTTTTTACAGCACAATGACAAAACAAGAACTATTCGAACATATAAAAAATAAAAAAAGCTTTCTTTGTGTTGGCTTAGATACAGATATTACAAAAATTCCACAGCATCTTTTAAAAGAGGAAGATCCTATATTTGAGTTTAACAAACAAATTATTGAAGCGACCAAAGACTTCTGTGTGTCTTATAAACCCAACATGGCATTTTACGAAACACAAGGTGCTAAAGGTTGGATAAGCTTAGAGAAAACAATTAATTATATCAATGAACATTGCCCGGATATATTTACGATTGCTGATGCAAAACGTGGAGATATTGGGAATACTTCTAAAATGTATGCAAAAGCATTTTTAGAAAATTTGAATTTCGATTCAATTACTGTTGCTCCTTATATGGGCGAAGATAGTGTGGCTCCTTTTTTGGAATATAAAAATAAATGGGTGATTCTTCTTGCTCTAACATCTAATTCCGGTGCGAATGATTTCCAATTGAACGAGATGTATTCCACCTTTGAAAAGGGGATTGATGTAAATTCCCCCTTGGAGAAGGGGGCTAGGGGGATTGAGTTGTATCAACAAGTACTCGCTAAATCTAAATCCTGGTCGACTCCTGATAATATGATGTATGTTGTTGGCGCTACAAAAGCAGATATGCTTGCTGATATTCGTACTATTATTCCTGATAGTTTTTTATTAGTACCCGGTGTTGGTGCTCAAGGCGGCAGTATAGAAGATGTCTCAAAATTTGGTATGAACAAACAATGTGGCTTATTAGTGAATTCATCCCGTGGAATCATTTACGCAAGTGCCGGCCAAGATTTTGCAGACAAAGCTAGAATAGAAGCAATGACGCTGCAAAAAGAGATGGAAATTTTGCTCGAAAAATACTTGTAATAGCTACGTTTATAAAAAAATAGTTAATGTTTTCAATAACGAATATTTATTTCTGATACTATTTCATTTTAATTTTTGCGATGCAAAATAAATAACTCTATTATACAATTTAATCCTTCCCCTTTTTAGCCCGACTCCTTATTTTTTACCATTTTGTGTTTTGCTTTCACTTGTTCATGCATGTAATTTTGCTTAACACTTATATTTAGCATTATGTCAGAAGATTTTTTTCATCACATCTGGAAATACAGATTGTTCAATCAGCTTGAACTTAAAACTACAGAAGGGGAGCAGATCGAAATTCTTAAACCAGGTAATCATAATTATGATTCTGGCCCTGACTTTTTTAATGGAAAAATAAAAATTGATTCAACTGTCTGGGCAGGAAATATAGAAGTGCATATCAACTCCAGCGATTGGAAAAAACATCTCCATCAGCATGATAAAGCATATGATAATATTATTCTTCATGTTGTGAATAATGCGGATGTTGTTTTGTATAGAAGCTCCGGAGAAGTAATTCCGACAATAGAAATAAAAGACCGTATTCATGAACGGTTGTATCTGAAATATCTTGACTTCAATTCCTGTGATGGCTCAATTCCATGTGAAAAACAAATTATTAAAGTACCATCTTTCATAATTAACAGTACGCTTGATAAATTATTATTGGAACGATTAGAGCGTAAATCCCTTGAAATAATAAATAGTTTGGCATTGAACAATAATAATTGGGAAGAAACTTTTTATCAGCAGCTTGCCCGTAATTTTGGATTTAAAACCAATGCGGAGCCATTTGAATTACTTGCGAAATCGTTACCCTCTATATTTTTAAGAAAACATAAAAGTAGTTTGCTTCAGTTAGAAGCCATGCTATATGGGCAATCTGGGATGCTCTTCGAACATTTTGATGATAAATATCCACAACAACTTCAAAATGAATATGCTTTTTTGAAACAGAAATTCAAACTGCAACCAATCGAAAAACATCTATGGAAATATTTAAGATTACGACCTATTAATTTTCCAACTATTCGGATTGCTCAGTTTGCAAATTTAATTTTCAGTTCCGATCATCTTTTTTCAGAGATTTTAGAAATAGAGGATGCTTCCCTTATTAAAAAAATAATGAATGTTTCCGTTTCTGAATATTGGGAAACTCATTTTGTTTTTGATAAAACATCCATTAAAAAAACAAAGCATCTTGGTGATGAAGCAATTAATAATATCATAGTAAATACGGTTGTTCCTTTTCTGTTTGTATATGGTAAGCAGAAAAACAACGAATTATATATCAACAAAGCGATTTCTCTTTTAGAGACTACAGCAGGGGAAGGAAACACAATTATTCAAAAGTGGTCTAGCCTAGGCCTTTCTACAAAGACTGCTGCAGAAACACAGGCTTTATTGCAATTAAAAAATGAATATTGCAGTCATAAAAAATGTTTAAGTTGTTCTATTGGTAATTATTTACTTAAAAAAGTGTAATTTTATAGTGTTAAAATATTCTTTATGATAAAAAATATTCAAGCATGGTTTGAAACGCAAGCATTTGGCGTTTGCGAATGGTGGGGTAAAAGGCTCGGTATTAATTCAACGAAAATCCGTATGTATTTTATTTATCTCTCCTTCTTTACTGTAGGATCTCCTGTAATAATGTATTTTATAATGGCATTCATATTGGAACATAAAGAGTTTTTTAAACCTTTCAAAAGCAAACGCAGAAGTGTTTGGGATCTGTAATAAATTTTTTTTCAATCGTATAAATAAAAAAAGTGTTCTCTAATACTCCTTTTCCGAAAATATACATTGCCATCGGATTATTACTGCTGATCGTGCTTGTCGGAATCGTTGGATTTATGACCGTAGAGAACTATGGTTTGTTGGACGCGTTTTACATGACAGTGATAACTGTTGCTACTGTTGGGTTTCAGGAGGTTCATCCTCTGAGTAGCGGAGGAAGATTATTTACCTCTTTTTTAATCATCATAAGTTTTGGTACATTTGCCTATGCAATTTCATCCATTACTAAATATATTTCTGACGGAGAATTTAAAGATTATTTTAAAAATAAAAAAGTGAATGCAGCAATTGAAAAATTAGAAAATCATGTGATCATTTGTGGTTTCGGTAGAAACGGCAAACAAGCAGCCCACGTTTTGAAAAAACACGATACACGTTTTGTTGTGATCGAAGAAAAAAAAGCAATCGTTTTGGCAATTAATCATCAATATGCAGATCTTGTGTTGGAAGGAGATGCCACACTGGATGAGATTTTATTGAAGGCCGGTGTTCTCAAAGCAAAAGCTCTGATCACCACCTTGCCAATTGATGCCGATAACTTGTTTATCGTTTTAACTGCTCGCACACTTAATCCTAAGTTGACCATTATCAGCAGAGCATCTGAAGATAATACAGATAAGAAATTAAAAATTGCCGGAGCAAATAATGTTATTATGCCCGATAAGTTAGGGGGTGCTCATATGGCTTCATTAGTCATGAAACCGGATGTAATGGAATTTGTAGATTACATTACCGGTCAAGGTGGTGATAATATCCGATTGGAAGAAATAACTTTTGAAAATTTATCTGAAGAATATCAAAATAAAACAATCCGTGATCTGGAAGTAAGAAACAGGTCTGGAGCAAATATTATTGGTTTTAAAACAGCTCAGGGCGATTATATTATTAACCCCAGTGCTGATACCAAAATTATTCCTGATGCTAAACTATTTGTTCTTGGCACTTCTGATCAGATTGGTAAACTGAAAGATTTATTTTCGCTATAATGATAGTGTTTTTAAATCGTGTGAAATTCAATCTTTTCTAATTCAGTTTAATTATATTTTGATGATTATAAACTCAGTTCTTCTGTTTTCTTGATGAACTAATTCACTGCATTTTGATTTTATTATCCTTCTTTGAGTGCTATGCCGCAATCTTGCCACTGTTGGCAAAGGTTTCGGAAAAGAATTACTGCTTCATTTATCATTTCTTTAAGGTTCCAAATGGAAATTCCGTAAGTTGCTTTACTTCATATTTTTTAAGCTCCTCCGAAAACAAACGGTACATTTCTTTTAAGCTTTTATTGCACTTACAGCCGTTTGTTCTGCACTTGTAGTGTTCAAGTTCTTCTTCTTTAAAATTAGCCTGTAAATGGCTGATTACAATTCGAGCATTTAATGAAAACCTTCAACTGAATATTTACATCTTCTGCTTTATTCGGTACTCCAAATTTAGTTGAAGATGAAATAACCTCATTTACTTTCATAAATGTTTCTAAACTATATTTACCTTATTTTTTCTTATCAAAAGATTTTGTGCTATTATTTTTCACATCAACCTTCTCTGCGCCTGCACCCATAGAAATAATTTTAAACTCAGTTCTTCTGTTTTTTTGATGTTCATCTTCTGTACAGTTAGATTTAACAGCTCCTTCACATTCACATCCGTTTAACAATATTGCTTCACCGTATCCCTTTCCATAAATTCGAGCAGGATTGGTAATTTTCGATTTAATGTATGCTGCTGATGCTTTTGCTCGTTTGTCGGATAAAGTTTCGTTATATTTCTTTGTTGCACGGCAATCTGTATGAGCACCTAATTCAATTACCATTTCAGGATACTTATTCATAATCTTTACCACCTTATCTAGTTCAGCAGACGCATCTGGACGGATATTAAACTTGTTTAAATCGAAACGAATATCGTTGATAAATACTAAATCTCGTAAATCCTTTACTTCTTTATCCATAGACAAATCCAACGCTTCATGCACATTTACAATACCTGGTTTATCAATTGTAGAATTATAGTTTACAGTCTTTGGGAAATAACCCTCTTTAACTAATTCAATTTTATAAGCTAATGCATCATTTAATCGTTTGTCAACTAATGGCATTAAGGCATCGCCACTAGCTGACGTTGCACTTTCCATAAACACTTCACCCGTTTTTAAATCCGTTACTTTATATTTTACACCTTCTACTGGTTGTTTTGTTTTGCCATCAGTCACCAATATACGCAAAGCCATTCCCGGATCTTTTTCTAAAACTACATCAGCAATAATTACATCCTCTTTCACAGCTGTGCTAGTTGTATTGTTGCCATCAAAGTATTTATCTTTTGTTCCGTTCAATTTAAATACTTTATCTGCATCTACTGTAAAAGCGTACGTCCCATCAGTTGAAGTTGTAACTGTTGCAACTTCTTTTCCTGCATCATCCATTAATTTAACAATCGTTGCTGGCAAAACATTTCCCATTTTATCTTTAGCAATTCCTTTGATTGTTTTTCCGAAAACATAAGGAGTTAACAATTCGAAGGCATAAATATCATCATCCCCGCTTCCTCCTAATCTGTTTGAAGAGAAGTAACCCATCTTCATTTTAGAGTCAATAATCAAAGCAAAATCATCGGACTGAGTATTCATTGGAGCTCCCGCATTTAACACTTTTCCAAATCCTGTCCCTTTAACCGATGTAACAAACATATCTAAACCGCCCAAGCCCATGTGTCCGTTAGATGCGAAAAATAAAATTTCATTGTCTTCTTGAAAGAATGGAAACATTTCATTTCCTTCTGTATTTACTTTATCTCCCAAATTTTCAGGATTACCCCAAACACCAGTTGCATCTTTTTGAATTCGATACAAATCCGCCCCACCAAAACCGCCTGGCATATCACTTGCAAAATACATGATATTGCCATCAGCAGTTAAACATGGATGTCCGACAGAATACTCAGCATTATTTAATTTAAATGCTTCTTCCTTACTCCATTTTCCATTTTTTAAAGAACTGAAAAAAATTTGCAATTTCACAACGTCATCGTTGCTTTTTTCTGCATAATTGTTTTTTGTAAAGGCCATAAATGTTCCTTCACTATTAAAACTCGCTGGACCTTCATGCAATTTATTATTTATTTTTTTGTTTAAATTTTTTGGATCTTTTAATTGATTAGAAACTACATCAGCTACGTACAAATCCAAAAATGGTTTTTGATTCCAATTGTAACTTCTTTTAATGGATTGTGAACCGCCTCTGCTAGAAGCAAAAACAATTTTTCCGTTGTAGTAGGATGTTCCAAAGTCTTGTTGATCAGAATTTATAGTAAGATGTTCAATCTTATATTTTCCTTCATCTTTTAACAAGTTCGTTAATTGAGCATTGTTAGCTGCATAATTTTTTGCTCGTAAATCATTTGGACTAAGAGCCTTAAATTTATCCATATACTTATTAGCCTCATCATACTTTCCATTAGTTTTTAAAACCGATGCGTAATTATAGAAGTCGTCAGCTACAGCAGTTGCTTCATTAACATAAGTAGCATAAACTTCTTCTGACTTTATAGTATTTCCTGTGTTCCGGTAGCTATCCGCTAATTTTCTTTTGCCTTCAATCGTTAAAACATTGGCTTGGGAATATTTTTCTACCGCTTTATCAAATGAATAAAAAGAATAATATTTATCTCCTTTTATTTCTTTGGTTGATTTTTGTGCTAGTGCAACTTGAGTGAAACTCAATATTAGTATTGCAAAACTAAGTGCTAATTTTTTCATATTTTTTAACTTTTGACTTTCGCTTGTTTTGATTTGTTTTTAAAAATATCTTGGCGAACGAACTTTTTGTTTGTCTTTGTAAATAAAATCATAACTCAACATAATTTCATGACTCCCTTGATTGTATTTAAAAGTTTTTAATCCATATGACCAATCAAAAGAATAACCTGCGTGAAATTGTTCAGTAAAATTATATCCTATCAAAATTCCAGCCGCGTCTCCTGTTCTGAACATTCCACCTACTAATAATTTTTTATTAAAAATAAAAGATGCTGTAATGTCGCCTTCTATTGGTGCACCATTAGTAACCTTTACAAAAGTTGTTGGCTTTAATTCTACAGCATTTGATAATTTAAATACCGTTCCAGCAATTAAAAAATAGTGTCGTTGCTCATTTACAAGGTTTACTGATCCAGTGGAACTATTTGTTTTAAAATTATTTTCTAACAATTTAGGAGCAGAAACTCCCACGTAAAATTTAGGTAAATAATAATAAATACCGAATCCGAAATTGGGCAACATTTTACTGGTCACATTTTCTTGAAATGCTGCGTCGTTTTGTTGATCTAACTCTAGCGTATTTAAGTTTGCTTGCATAAAATTGATTCCACCTTTTAAACCAAATGCTAGTTTCCCTTTTTCACTAACTCTTATTGCATAAGCTAAATCTAAATATGCTCCTGTGTTTTTTGTTGGCCCAATTTTATCGTTCACAACAGACAAGCCTATCCCCATTTTATTATTAAACATTGGGCTGTGCAATGTAACTGTTTGAGTGATGGGTGCTCCTTCAAAACTAACCCATTGGGAGCGATGTAAACCTGTTACAGTTAAGGCATCTCTACTACCTGCATATCCAGGATTAACAGCCAATGTATTATACATATAATGTGTAAACATTGCATCTTGTTGTGCGAACATAGTAAAACTACTTGTAGTTAATACTAGCAACAAACTTATTTTTTTTAGTGTTTTCATTCTCTTAATTTTTATTCGGGAGAATTGCTCCTCCCGAATTTTTATTTTATCTAGTTAAATAAATGAATCCTTTAATAATAGCTGAATCGTCACCTAAATCAAGTACATAGAAATAAGTTCCTGTTGGCAATTCGTCACCACCGATTCTAATTCCTTCGGTAGATTTACCATCCCATGTATTGTTGTATGGTTTGCCTTCAAACACTTTATTTCCCCAACGATTATAGATGGTAAATGTATTGTTTGGATAATTTTCAATTCCTCGGATAACTAACAAATCATTTGTTCCATCACCGTTTGGAGAGAATCCTTCTGGTACAAAGAAATCACAAACAACAGGACTACAAGGATCAAGAGGATTACTTCCACCATCTAATTCATCACCATTAGGACTTCCATCTCCATCACAATCTAATAAATACCATGCAGCATTTGGAGTAACGGTTTGGCTCGTCAATACAAAATCGCAAGGATTGTTTGGATCTGTTCCATCTGTAATTTCTGTTCCGTTAATTACACCATCACCATCACAATCAGCATTTAGCCAATTTGTTGTTTGTGACAATGTGATACTTGCAGTTAAATAATCACAAGGGTTTGTAGGATCTGTACTATCTGCAACCTCAGTAACATTTGTTACTCCATCACCATCACAATCCAACGCATTCCAAGCTAAAGAAGGAGTTAATGTTTGATTTACAAAAACATAATCGCATGGATTGCTAGGATCTGTTCCATCTATTATTTCTGTTCCATTTGTAACTCCATCTCCATCACAATCTGCAAGAGGATTGGATAATGTACAAGACTGAACATCAATTACAATAACTGCTGTATCACATAAACTTGGTGAACCATTATCACAAATAATAATACACAAACTATCTAAACCAATATAACCAGTATTTGGAGTGTATGTAATACAAACTTGATTTCCTAGTACAGTTGTTGTTGCAGTTCCATTCAATGGTCCACTGCAAGAACTCACCGAGTATGTTTGTCCTACATCCGGATCAGATATTGGTAAACATACTGTAACAGCAGAATCTAATGGAGTTACAACTAGTGTATCGTTTACTACTGGTGGATCATTTACCGGCGTTACTATTATATTTATAACTGCTGTATCACACAATGAAGGACTTCCATTATCGCACACAACAATACACAAACTATCTAATCCATTGTAATTTGGATTTGGTGTGTAAGTAACACAAACTTGATTTCCAATAACTGTAGTTGTAGTTGTTCCATTCAACGGTCCACCACATGAAGATACAGAATACGTTTGTCCTGTTTCACCATCTGTAATTGGTAAACAAACTGTAATTACAGAATCTTCAGGTGTTGTAATTGTTGTATCGTTTAT
>CANIFU010000033.1 GCA_947466965.1 Bacteroidota bacterium | reverse complement strand
GTTCGAGCGGAGTCGAGAACGAAATTAATATAAGTAAGAAAAGTGTTTGTCCTAAGTCAGTTCGAGCAGAGTCGAGAACGAAATTAATATAAGTAAGAAAAGTGTTTGTCCTAAGTCAGTTCGAGCGGAGTCGAGAACGAAATTAATATAAGTAAGAAAAGTGTTTGTCCTAAGTCAGTTCGAGCGGAGTCGAGAACCGATGAATCAATCTCCCAAGCCCTCCTTTTACATGGAGGAATAAAAAACTCCCGTCACTTTCGAAACGGGAGTTTTTAAATTTGAAATCTAAAATTTGAAATCTTTTATTCCACAGATTTCAATTTTTTATCAATTTCAGCAACTACTTTTTTCTGTGCTTCAATCTCCGACTTTTTTTTGTCCTGATCCGATTTGTTTTTCACAATATCATCTTCTGCTTTTTTGATCTTCTTTTTATAATCTTCGATGTCCTCATTCAGATTTTTATTGTCTTTTTCCAAAGATTTTTGATCGTCTTCAAAATTCGATTGGATTTTTTGTGCTGCCTTTAATTTTTCTTCAATAGCATCTTTAGTGGTTTTAATTGCAAAGTCTTTTACCATTTTTTCTGCCACATCATATTGGCTTTTATGATCGCTAGAATTTAAGAACGCGCCACCCAAATCAAAAGCAACAACAAATACAATTTCAGGATCTCCTTTTTTACCTTGCGCTTTTCCATAAACATCAATCGTATTATTTCCCATGTCTTTTATTGTTGCATGATCCACAAAAATAGCCCCATCCTTTGAAGAACGTTTTCCATCATATTTTTTCATAAATGAACGAAAAGAATCTTCTGCATCAGAAGGATTGATCTCATAAAGAGTGACAACTAAGGCATTGTTACTGCCTCCCCCAATATTTTCGTTTGATTGTTTTACTTTTATTTTTTGTGCTGAAACAGATACTGTTACCAAAGATATAAAAACGAGAGTTAAAAAAAATTTCATGATGCAGGATTTATTAATTTAAATACAAGATACAACTATTCTACCAAAATAAAAAAAGCATTCAATTTATAATTGAACTTAGTCGTCAATATCTGTTACTCCACCCGTAACAATAAACTTCATTACTTCAGCAGAACTTGCCTTCACATTTGTAATATGATCAACAGGAACAATCAGTAAATTCCCGGAAAAAGAATAAGAAAGCGGAACATAAACGGCCATCGTTCCTTTGGCAATTTTTAGTTCGCTCAAATCCTCTTGCGTGATAAATCCCAACTGTTGAATATTGTTTTCTTTATTGATCGTTACCAATACGGGCTTATTAAATCTCTTTTTACTACCAACAAATGCAGATAAAAAATCTTTGATAGAAGAATAAATTGTTTTAACAACAGGGGTGTTCTCTAATGCATGATCGAACATGTTAAACAAAGGTCGTAAGATAATGGAGGAGCCCATTAGTCCCATTAAAAAAATAAGGCTTAAGGTAAGCGCAATTACAATAAATGGATCTATAATAGGACTAACAATTGTTCCAAAGAGATGCACAAAAGAGCCAATAATAGAAATAATCTTATAAAAAACATAGGCTGTGATGGCAACAGGAACGGTAATAATTAGTCCCTGAACAAAATAAATTAAAATCTTTTTCATAGGGTGCTTCAAATATTTTTTACAAAAATACTCAATAATTTCCGCTTCAGTGGATTAGACCCTCTGAGAGCGTTCTTTTTGCAAAATCCTTGGAAGTTTGGAAACAACAAGGTCGTAGGAATCAGAAATCCACCCGTTTAACATTTCTTGATTGGGTATTCCATCTAAAACAATTGTGTTCCAATGTTTTTTATTCATGTGGTAGCCTGGTTGAACGCAGGGATACCTTTCTCTAAGGGCAATCGCTTTTTCTGGATCACATTTTACATTCAACTGAAGAGGTATAGCATTCAACCTACAAAGCAGAAAAACCTTTCCCATAATTTTAAAAACTAAAACATCAGGGCCAAAAGGTAAGGTTTCTTCAACAGCTTTTTTAGACAAACAATAATCTCGAATTTCTTCAATATTCATTTTTCTGATCTCTTTTGGCTTATAAATGAGGTGTGATAAAAGATTAATAATTCAGGGGAAGCACTTTGGAATCCTTTAATTTTGCCAAAATCACCATGGTTTGCATTTGCCCGATCTCTTCCATTTTACTCAATCGCTGAGATATGAGGGACTCAAAATCGCGAATATCTTTAAGCATCACAATTAGAATATAATCGGCATTACCGGTAACCTGATAACATTCCATAATTTCAGGAATTTTATTGATTTCTTTTTTAAAATTCGCAATTGCATTTTCAATCTGACGCGTTAACGTTATCTGGATTATCGCTTTAATTCCAACCCCAAGCGCTTCTTCGTTCACCTCCGTATAATACCCTTTTATAATTTTTGCGTTCTCCAATTTTTTCACCCGCTCCAATGTTGGAGCCGGAGAAAGCCCTACTTCACTTGATAAATGCAAATTAGTAATTTTTGCATTTTCCTGAAGAATTTTCAAGATTTTTAAATCTATTTTATCGAGATTGTAGTACATTGAATTCACAATTTACTCAAAGTTAAAAAAATAAAAAAGAACCTGTAATTTTTCTTACTTTTGGTACTCTTATAAATCAGCATCATACGTCTACTATGAAAAACAAAATACAGGACCTCGACAAAAAAATAGCCGAAGCACAATTGGGCGGAGGAGAAAAACGTATTGAGTCGCAACATAAAAAGGGTAAACTAACGGCTCGCGAACGCCTGCATTTTTTAATGGATGAGGGAACATTCGAAGAAATTGGAATGCTTGTAACACATCGTTCAACAGAGTTTGGACTGGATCGTGAAAAATATTTAGGAGACGGTGTTGTGACCGGATATGGTAATATAAATGGTAGATTGGTGTATGTTTTTTCACAAGATTTTACCGTATTCGGAGGATCATTATCTGAAACGCATGCAGAAAAAATCTGCAAAATAATGGACTTGGCAATGCAGAACGGAGCGCCTGTAATTGGGCTAAACGACAGTGGTGGTGCACGTATCCAAGAGGGTGTTGTTTCACTTGGTGGCTACGCTGATATTTTTTATCGTAACACCTTAGCATCTGGAGTAATACCACAACTTTCTGCAATCATGGGACCATGTGCCGGGGGTGCGGTTTATTCACCAGCCATTACCGATTTTATTATGATGGTGGAAAACACCTCTTACATGTTTGTAACCGGTCCGAATGTTGTAAAAACAGTGACACACGAAGAGGTAACTTCCGAAGAATTAGGAGGCGCATCTACACATTCTACAAAATCGGGTGTCACTCATTTTTCATGTGCGAACGAAATTGAATGCATCAATAATATAAAAGCATTATTGAGTTATATGCCACAAAATTGTGAAGACGATGCACCAAGTATACCTTATGAAAGTAGCGGAAATGAAAAGCGTCCGAATTTGAATACAATAATTCCAGAAAACCCCAACCAACCTTATGATATCCGAGAAGTGATTTCGGGAGTGATTGATGTAGATTCTTTTTTAGAAGTACATAAAAATTTTGCTGAAAACATTGTTGTTGGCTTTGCCAGATTAGCAGGAAAAAGTATAGGTATTGTAGCCAATCAACCTGCATTTTTAGCGGGTGTATTGGATATCAACTCATCAACCAAAGCAGCTCGTTTTGTTCGCTTTTGCGATAGCTTTAATATTCCTTTATTAGTATTTGAAGATGTTCCAGGATTTTTGCCGGGCACAGATCAGGAATGGCATGGAATTATTACAAATGGCGCTAAATTATTATACGCCTTCTGTGAAGCAACAGTTCCGCGTGTTACTGTAATTACAAGAAAAGCATACGGAGGCGCGTATGATGTGATGAACAGCAAGCATATTGGTGCAGATATGAATTATGCATGGCCCTCAGCAGAGATTGCCGTAATGGGTGCTAAAGGCGCAGCAGAAATTATTTTCAAAAATGAAATTGCTGCCGCGAAAGATCCTGCTGCGAAATTGGCTGAAAAAGAAAAAGAATATATTTTACATTTCGCAAATCCTTACCGAGCTGCAGAAAGAGGTTATGTAGATGAAGTTATAAAACCAGAAGATACACGCGAAAAATTAATCAAAGCATTTGATATGCTCAAAAATAAAGTTGCGAAATTACCAAAGAAGAAGCACGGGAATATTCCTCTCTAGACTTCACACTAAGAGTTCTGCTTGACCTATTTGAAGAGCTGGGGCTGAGGTTTTATTCCAATAATAGCCATCATTCTACCAGTAACACCTTTTTCTTTTCTATGAGAGAAAAAGGTGTTATTGTTTTCTACAGTACAGAAATCAGATAGTTCAATATTTTCTTTTTTTAGTCCCCAATCGAGCAGTTGCTGTTGATTGGCTTTCTTCAAATCCACAAGCCACTTTTTTTTTAGAGGATCAAACTTCTTAAAAGACGCTTCAAAATTTTCTGCCACCTCATCACCTACTTCAAAGTTTTCATAGGAAATACATGCACCTATAAATGCTTTACAGTCTTTCCCATTTGTACCATAACTTTTATTCATCAATTGCATTGCATTCTCCACAATCTTACCGGCCGTTCCTCTCCAGCCTGCATGAATTGCTGCCACAGCATTGTTTTTTGTATCATGAATCAAAATAGGAGTACAATCAGCAATTGTAACAGCCAAAAAAATACCGGGAATATTCGTGATTTGTGCATCGTATTTTTCATTTTTGACCGGTTGAGTAACGGTTAACACCTCAACGCCGTGCACTTGGTAACACCTGGAAACTTCGTTCATAGCGATCCCTAATTTTTCAAAAAACAACTCCCTGTTCTTCCACACATTTTGTTCATCATCCTTTACAGATAAGCCCAAGTTCAATGAAAGAAATGGTTCTGGACTAATTCCACCTTTGCGTGTACTTTGCGCCGCAATCACTTTGGAGTAGTCAAATATTTTTGGTTGAAGTATCATATTACAAAGATAAACTAAAAGGTTTTTCACAGAAACATTGCATCTTCTGAGTTTTTCGTACATCGTTAAATTTATGCACGCTTCGTTAATACAAAAGAATGGACTAAATTTTGGAACATGAAACAGTTGAGAAAATTGAAAACAAGAGCGTAAATGTGAGTCAATCCCTCTAAACCCCTTCTCAAAGTGAGAAGAGAAAGACAACAAGAATAAAAAAGGGTAAAACAGATCGCAAGAGTTAGTCGTGAAGTCTTTTTTCGTTTCTTTGCAAAAAAATTATCGATATGAATGTTTTAATTCTAGGGTCGGGCGGGCGCGAACATGCATTTGCATGGAAATTGTCGCAAAGTAAAAAATTAAAAAACTTATTTATTGCTCCCGGCAATGCTGGAACAGCAAGCGTTGGAAAGAATGTTGAAATAGGGGTGACGGATTTTGAAGCTATAAAAAAGTTTGTGTTGGACAACCAAATCGATATGGTTGTAGTGGGTCCGGAAGATCCTTTGGTAAAAGGCATTTTTGATTATTTTGAAGCCGACAATCAATTAAAAAAGATACCTGTAATTGGTCCACAAAAGGCCGGAGCACAATTGGAAGGAAGTAAAGATTTTTCAAAACAATTCATGATCCGCCACAATATTCCAACGGCTCGATACCAAACCTTTACAAAACAAACATTAAGAGATGGGTTGGCATTTTTAGAAACACTGGAGCCACCTTTTGTCTTAAAAGCAGATGGATTAGCCGCAGGAAAAGGTGTTGTTATCCCAACCACTTTAGAAGATGCAAAAAAAGAATTGACCGATATGCTTGCCAATGCTAAGTTTGGGGCCGCATCAGCAAAAGTGGTGATAGAAGAATTTTTAAAAGGAATTGAACTTTCTGTTTTTGTATTGACGGATGGAAATTCCTACAAAATATTACCCTCGGCAAAAGATTATAAAAGAATTGGTGAAGGAGATAAAGGATTAAATACAGGTGGGATGGGTGCAATCTCTCCTGTTCCATTTGCTGATGAAGCGTTTATTAAAAAAGTAGAAGAGCGCGTGATTATTCCAACGATAAATGGTTTAAAAAAGGATGGGATTGTTTACAAAGGATTTATTTTTATTGGTTTAATGAATAACAATGGCGACCCTCAGGTGATCGAGTACAATGTAAGGATGGGCGATCCGGAGACAGAAGCAGTGATTCCAAGAATCAAATCCGATTTGCTGGATTTGTTTGAAGGGGTTGGAAATGGCAACTTACATGAAAAAACAGTTGAGGTGGATGAACGTTTTGCTACTACCGTAATGATGGTTGCTGGCGGTTATCCCGAAACATATGAAAAAGGAGATATAGTGTCGGGATTGGAATTAGTTGAAGGGAGCATTGCTTTTCATGCGGGAACAAAACAAGATGGAAACAATGTAGTAACAAATGGAGGAAGAGTAATTGCAATCACTTCGTTTGGCACTTCAATGGCAGAAGCATTAAAAAATTCATTCGCAAATGCCGAACGTATTCAATATAAAAACAAATATTACCGACGAGATATCGGTAAAGATTTGGAAGTGTATTTCAAATAACAGAAGCGAACCCAAACAAAAAAGCCGCTACGCATTGAGCGTAACGGCTTTTTTTATTATGAATTGATTCGAACTGATTAAAATTAACAAGAAATTACTTACAATTTAAGCCAATACGTTTGTATTTTATATACTATTTTAAGGTGCCGTTTTTTTTAGCTTCCTTGTTAAATTTTGCTTGCATGCGCAACCAAACAAAAAGAAGAGACACGATGATGAGCCAAAAAATTAAGTTAGGTCCGTTGCCTAATTTTTCCATGAATGTAAATGTCCATTGAAAAAAATGTCCTAGTCCGTTAAAAATATCTGTCCAAGTCATAATAGTGTTTTTTTATTGCCCTCAAATGTACAAATTTTATTCAAAATCAATAATTTTTTAAGCTAATTTTAGCCTTCGAAACTATGATGATACGATTTTTAAAATCCAATAATGCCTCTGCATTCCTTTTTTTGCCCCTAATTGCTATTGTAATCTGGGTTTTTGGTTTTTTCGACCCCATCATTATTCCTATAAAACATGCTATGCCGTTTTATGAAATGATTGCTGCAATTTTCATAAACAGCCCTTGGCTGTCGACACTTATAGGACTTCTTCTTGTTATTAGTGAAGCATTTTTACTGAATTTTATTGTAAATGAAAATGAGATTTTAACGAAACAAACTTCTCTTCCGGCTCTTTTTTATATTCTTTTTATGAGTAACAACAAGGCAATGCTTACTCCCCATCCTTTATTGTTCGGCAATCTGTTTATATTATTTGCAATACATAAATTATTAAGTTCTTATCGCAAGGAAAATGCCTATTCACAGGCGTTTGATGCAGGGATGCTTATTTCCGTTGCTACACTTTTCTATTTTCCTTTCATTGTTTTTTTACCCCTTCTTGTGGTTGGATTGATCATTTTACGTCCGTTTAGCTGGCGGGAATGGTTGATTTCCTTTTTTGGAGCCTTAATACCTTACTTTTGTGTGATCACCTATTATTTCTGGTACGACATTTTAGACTACTTATTTTACGATAAGATGTTTTCCTCCTTTTTAAGAGAGAAAGATGTCATGAGCTATTCGCAAAGCTTTTATTTTATGATAGGGTTTGGATGGTTGTTACTTTTGTTATCCATGGGAAAGATTTTGTGGGGAGGTGAAATCGGTTCGCAGCGCACTAAAAAATCAATCATTTTTCTTGTCTGGTTTTTCATTTTATCTGCCCTGTCGATTTCGCTCGCACCCGAAATTTCGACTAAATATTTTTCGGCTCTAGCTATTCCAGGTGCTGTGTTTTGTTCAAATTACTTTACAAACATTAAAAAAGGATGGTGGGCCGAATTTTTATTTTTAGTGCTGCTTACCTCTATTTTTATTAGTTTATTCGTTTAGATTTTTTGAACAATCTATCAATAAAACATTTTTAGGCTTGATTTATTTCTAACTTTACATCTCAATTTTTATAATTAGTAATATGAGCAAATTTGGAGTTGTTATTTTCCCAGGGTCCAATTGTGATCAAGACATGATCTATGTTTTAAGAGACATCATGGGGCAGGAAGTTGTAGAATTGTGGCACAAAGATACAGATCTAAAAGGGTGCGACTTTATAGTACTTCCTGGAGGCTTTTCATATGGCGACTACCTTCGCTCGGGAGCCATTGCTCGTTTCTCTCCAATCATGGAAAAAGTAATAGCATTCGCCAATAATGGCGGATATGTGCTTGGGGTTTGCAATGGCTTTCAAATATTATGCGAAGCTGGATTAGTTCCGGGAGCTTTGTTACACAATAACGAACGGAAATTCATTTGTAAAAATGTATACATTAAAGCTGAAAATAATTCTACCCTTATTACCTCTGAAGTTCCCACAGATAAAGCATTAAAGATTCCAATTGCGCATGGCGAAGGAAAATATTTTGCGGATGCAGAAACCATTAAACAATTAAACGAAAACGGACAAATCATTTTCCGCTATTGTGATGAAAATGGAACGGTTACCGATGCGTCAAATCCGAATGGTGCGCTAGAAAATATTGCAGGAGTTTGCAATGCAGGAAAGAATGTGTTCGGCATGATGCCCCATCCCGAAAGAGCTACAGATGGTGAGTTAAGCAATATTGATGGCCGTTGGATTTTTGATTCGATACTCAGTATGGTTAAAAACTAAAATTTTTAGCGCTTACTTTTTTCCATTTTTTATTTCATGAAAACTTCTGACGTTTTTTTAGGGTGTGCGAAGAGTTTTGAAAGGTTGCATTCTTACTTTTCATAAAAATGCATTTCACGCATGTATTCCCATACAGCAGGAGTAACAAAATAACGAATATCTTTTTTCTCTTTCACTGCCGCTCTGATTGCAGTAGAAGATAATCCCATCAGTGGGGCGTTGAATATTTTCACCTTGTTATGATTCATCAAAACTGTTTTGAGGCTCTCCGGACGTTGATAAACATATAATTCATGGTGCTTGAGAATTTCTGCTGCATTCTTCCACTTATGAAAAGTTTCCAAATTATCGCTTCCCATGATTAAAACAAATTCCTTGTCGGGATATTTCTCTTTTAAATAAACAAGTGTGTTAATAGTGTAGGAAGGTTGTGGCAATTTAAATTCGATGTCACTCGCTTTCATTTTGTTATTATCACCAATGGCAAGCTGAACCATTTGCAGGCGTTGCTTTTCATCCAAAAGTGTATTTTTTTGCTTCAAGGGATTGTGTGGCGAAACAATAAACCAGATACGATCTAGATCGGAATTTGCTTGCATATAATTTGCAATCACTAGGTGTCCGACATGAATTGGATTAAAGGAGCCAAAAAATAAACCTACTTTCATCAGATAAAAAATTTGAACAAAGATAAGCTACTTCAGCCACATGAAAAGGGATGGATTATTTTCATATTTCGAAATATCCTTAGAAAAAGTAATAACAAAAAAATCAATTAAAGGAAGAACACCAAAACAACCGCCAAAAGTGATAACATACGCCACGGGAACCCACGGTTTTGTTCCAAGCATTATACGGTGTGCACCCATAAATCCGAAAGGAAAAGGGAACGCAAAAAGTGCTGAAACCATTTTCTTCTTATTTATTTCTCTTCTGCTTTCATTTTGAATGAGCGAATCTGTGTTGACGTGATCAAGACTAATACAAATCGTGTCATCAGATGTAAAGGAAGGGTTTCCAGGTCTATCCAACAGCATTTTATCAGATACACTTGTATTTGAATAAGCGCTTGAGCCAACAAAAAACGAAAAAGTAAACAAAAGGATGTAGAGGAAGTAATTGAACATTATGGAAGCATAAAAAAAGGGGATGTTTGAAATGCATCCCCTTAAAATTAATTGCAGTTATTTTGCTTCATTAAAACGTTTTGATACTTCGGCCCAATTAACAACGCTCCAAAAGGCAGCAATATAGTCAGGACGTTTATTTTGATATTTTAAATAATAGGCATGTTCCCAAACATCCATCGCTAGGATGGGTGTTCCTTTCACTTCCGCGATATCCATTAAAGGATTATCCTGATTAGGAGTTGAACACAGCGCCAATTTTCCATCAGCAACGATCAGCCAAGCCCATCCCGAGCCAAATCGTGTTGTCCCAGCAGCAGCAAACAATGTTTTGAATTCAGCGAAAGATCCGAATGCGGTATTAATTGCAGCCGCTAAATCTCCCGAAGGTTCACCGCCTGCATTTGGAGCCATAATTGACCAAAAAAGAGAGTGGTTGTAATGTCCGCCACCATTATTTCTGATAGCCATCGGGTAGTTTGAAATGTTTTTACAAATCTCTTCAATACTTAATTTTTCAGTGTCAGATCCGGCAATTGCTGCATTTACGTTTGTCACGTATGCTTGGTGGTGTTTTGAATGATGAATTTCCATTGTCTGAGCATCAATATGAGGCTCCAGTGCATTGTATGCATAAGGTAATTGAGGTAATTCGAAAGCCATGTGTATCGTTTTAAAAGGTTTATTTTGATATTATTGAGTCACAAATATATAGCTTTTTATGTGGGTATTTTGTAAAATTCAGTGCAAAGAATCCTTCTTTTTTGAGGTTCTTAACATTGTATTGTTAAAATATTTGTACCGAAGATTCAATTTACATTTTGAAGATGTTGATTTTTAGCTACCTTTGCGCTAGATACTAGTATTAATAAAACAAAAACAAACCAAAATGAAAAAATTATTTTCTTTATTGTTCGTTGCTGGTGCTTTAAGCATCGTGTCTTGCGGACCATCTGCTGAAGAACAAGCAAAAATGGAAGCTGAAGCAAAAGCAAAAATGGATTCTTTATTCAATGCAGCAAGCGCTGCAGTTTCTGAAGTAGCTCCTGATTCTACTGCAACTCCTGATTCTGCTGCAACTCACTAATTAGTGAATTGAAAACATAAAAAAACCTCTTACATTTATTTGTAAGAGGTTTTTTTATGCTTCAATTGATTATTTCATAAGTTCGATTGCCTTCTTCAGCATATTATCCTGACTTTGAATTACCTGATAATAGCCTTCCCCATTAAAAATATTTCTTGCGATCAATGCTTTTAATTGATTTTTCAAAATCCGTTCGGAAATTGAAATCTCCTTATCATTTCGCTTGATCTTGTTCTTTTCGGCATAAACAATAAATTCGTTTAAGATATCAGGGCTGATTTGAAATGATTTATTAAAATTATCGACTGTTTTATAAGCCTTGAGCTTTATGCGCGCTTTATCGGTATATTCAAAAGCAAAATCGTTCAACACACCGGTGAACAAAATTTCTGTTAAATAGAATGAACGTCCACTAGTATCTAGGCCAACGAATATGTCGGGAATGATTCCACCACCACCATATACAATTTTACCGGAAGGGGTAGTGAACTTTATTGAATCTTTTATTTTAATGCTATCTGCATTCTCAAGTTCACCATTCGCATAGCGATTATTTTCTTCTTCATAGTAAGCATCCAATCCTTCTGAATAGGATTTTTGAATACACCTGCCGGTTGGCGTATAATATCGTGCTATGGTTAATCGAATCGCAGAACTGTCGGAAAATTCACTTTGCTCTTGAACCAAGCCTTTACCGAAAGATCTTCTCCCTACAATGGTTGCTCTGTCGTTATCCTGTAATGCTCCGGCTAAAATTTCACTGGCTGAAGCAGAACCATCATCAATTAAGACGATTAATTTCCCGTTTTCAAAATTCCCTTTTTGTGTTGCTTTATAATCCCTACGTGGACGAGCCTTTCCAATGGTATAAACAATTTCTTTTCCTGAGCCTAAAAATTCGTCTGCAAGATCAACAGCTGTATTCAAAAAACCGCCGCCATTGCCGCGCAAATCAATAATTAAGCGCTCCATGCCTTTCGTTTGTAGTTTTTCGAATGCACTTAAATACTCATCATAGGTTGTGGCGCCAAACCTGCTGATTTTTATATACCCTATTTTAGGGGAAACCATATACGCCACATCGATGCTATAAATCGGAATCGTTCCTCGTGTAATTGTAAAGTCAATGAGTGAGCGTTTACCTCTTCTCATTATACTTACTTTTACTTTGGTACCACCTTTCCCTTTGAGGTTTTCCATCACTTGTTTGTTGGTGATCTTAACGCCAGCAACGGATTTCCCATCCACTTTAATAATTTTATCCCCTGCTTGCACGCCAACCATTTCAGATGGTCCACCAGGTATTGCAGAAATAACTCGAATGGTATCATTCACAATATTAAATTCAACGCCGATTCCTTCAAAATTACCTTGCAAGGGCTCGTTGCTTGCTGTTAATTCTGCTGCAGTAATATAACTTGAATGTGGATCAAGGTTGGAAAGTAAAGAAATAATCGTTTTATCAACCAATTCTTTCGAATTGATGGTATCTACATATTGTTCCTGAATATATCTTAGGATCTGATCCACTTTACTGAAGCTGCTATCACCATCTAACGATATAGTGCCCTTATCTTTTTTAAGGCTGAACGTTGTTCCAATAAAGATTCCAAGAATGAGAACAAGTGAAAACACGATTGGTAAATAAATATAAAATTTAGGGCGGTTCATGTATGTGTAGTCGATTAAACGGTAGGCGATTTTTTTGAGTAGTGAACAACTTCAACGCCAAATTTTTGAAGAAAATCAACCCCCTCGTCACTTGCTAATCCTTTAAAATCGGCATAGGAGTTTAGGTAATAGACCTTCTTAATTCCGGTAGTATAAATTACACGGGCGCAAGAAATACAAGGTGAAAGTGTAACATATAAAGTTGATCCTTCAATAGTAACATTGTTTTTGGATGCATAAAGAATCGCATTTTGTTCTGCATGCAATGCTAATGAACAACTTCCTTTGCTATCACGCGGACAGCCTTCTTGAGGCCACTCGATATCACAATTATGTGTTCCGGCCGGAGGACCATTGTATCCCAAAGAAACAATACGGGTATCTTTTGTAAGCACCGCTCCTACTTGGGCTTTTACACAATGAGACCTTTTGGCAAGATTAACCGCCAACTCCATATAAATTTCATCAAAACTTGGCTTGCTCATGAATAACTAAATTGTATAAAATACGTTTTTAAAGGGTTGTAAAGTTACGAAGAAATACAACAGAAAGGTTAAAATGGCTTCTGGAAAGAAATAAAAAAAGGAGCATCTGATATTCATACACGTTAATCAGACTTCTTGTTTCATTTTAAATCAGATTAAAAAACGTTCGTAAAATCCACCAATTTCTTTCGGGGAATCTATAAAGTGAATTTCATAAATCCAAAAACGTTCGTTCCCATTCTTATCCTTTTCGGCCATCCTCAGATGATTTTCGGGATGGATATAGTTGATGACATCTTCGCCAACAATTAGTTCGTGAGGAAAGTTTCCGATCAAATGCCCACAATGAACATTGCCATAATCCCAACCGAAGTTGGCTGCTAGTTTTTTGGTGTATGCGTAAAAATCTGCCCCTGTCAATACATCTTTATTATTAAGATAAAATTTTCTTCCCTCAGACCAGGCAGCCTCTACATCTTTTTTTAATTTATGTTTATCTTCATTCGAACCAATTACATATGTATTGCCAACATCGGCTTCCCAATTTTCAAACACTGGTCCAAAATCAACAAATAAAATATCATCGTTCATGACCATCAAATCAGGGGGATTTTCTTTGTAGGGAAACAAGGTGTTTTTTCCAGATCGTACGATTCGCTTGTGCCAAAACTTTTTAATGCCGAATAGCTCGAATGCCAAGTCGTATAGTTTCGTATTGATTTCTTTTTCGGTTCTGCCTGCAGAAAAACACCCTCTTTGTTCTGCTACAGAAAAAAGCTGATTTGCAAATGCTTCTGCTTCGTTTAACTTATCTACAATAACATTGGGAGCGTTCATACACGTTGATAATAAAAAAATATAGATTAAAAAAGCTTAATGGCTTTGTTTTAACAAAACATTCTACTGAAAATTTAAAAAGAAACAACAGCAAACAAACTAATTTTAAAAAGAAAACTTAAAAGAAGGTTTTACAATAAAATAGTAAACACCGGGATTATAAATATCGGTCATTCTCCATATAAAATCTATTCTTGAAATTTTAAAAATATTTTCGATCCCAAAACCAACTTCACAATAGGGGTCATTTATTTTATTCAGATTTTTAGGAAACAAGTAGTTTGAATTAAAATTGGCATCACTTATTGTTCCGAAATAAGCTTTTGCGAAAACAAAGTTTCTCCATTTTAATTTATTTATCAGCGGTATTCTGTCTAATAAAAGTCCTTCAATATGTTGTTCCAAATGAACTGAAACATATTGATCAGAGGCGTACTCCAGAAAATTCATTAAATTAAAAGCATATTCATCCATAATCACCAATTGATTTGCGAAAGGCAGATCTAAATAAGGATAAGGCACCGTATTGAATGTTTTTCCTGCTTCTACGTAATATATAAAATACCCTAATTTCTGTGTTCTGATCTGTTGCTTAAAGGAGATTTTTAATTTTTGAAAATTAAATTCCGAACCAAGATTTTTATCAGCTAATTTCCATTGAAGGGCTATATCCGGGAATTTCTTAAAGGTGTTTTTAGAATCGCCTTTATTATAAAAATTACCATTTATATCTTTATTCTGCCAACTGTATTTTAATGTAAGATCAAGCCCAGAAGTAAAATAATTTGCAGAACTATCCAAGTGATTATTATTGTCAAGTGATTTAAAAAAACCATTGTTTACGGGTGTTAAAACTGAATTAAAATAATTGAGTTTGGTTGCTAATCCTGTTGTCCATTTGTTTTCAATATAAAAATTTAAATCTCGGACATAGTTTTTGGAAGCGTTTGTTGAACCTACTTGAATAAAAGAAGACAAAACATGATCTAATTCGATGTTATTAAAACTTCTGCTGAGCTGATCAATATCGTTACGGTAATAAATACCAATCTTACTTTTAATTTTTTTTGATTTACCTAGATTCAATTCAGGATTGATTTTATATTTCCATTTCTCATCGAGTGTACCATAAGCCACGTAAGTTGACAATGATAAAGGCCAACCTAGTCGATCGTTTGTTTTGAAACCTAATTTTATTCTTGATTTTTCGATATTGTTATAGCTGTAAAAAGAATAAACATCTCCTAAGTCAATTGAGCCCAATGGGAAATAACCTGAAGCAACACCTTTAATGCTATTTTTTCTAAATATAAAACGGGGATCATCTTCCAACCTATCGGCCATTTTAAAAACACCTGTATCTTGTTTTGACAAATCGAAGTGGCGTGCCTTTATCCAATAATCTTCTGATTTAAGAGCCGCGCTATCCGACTCAATTAGGATGCTACTGCCTTTAAAAATTTTTTTTGGTAAAACGGTATCGATCTGATAATTTGTAAAGCTGGCATTTTTACGTCCAAAAAAACCGGTAAGATCGGAAGCGTTTTCTACAACTGTAAAATCCCCGATAACATCTGACTGGGTCAACATCCAATTGGCAGATACCAGCCGTTCATATTTTTGATTTACCCAGAAACTACGAACAAAATTTACATTCGCCATAATATCAAAGCGAACTGTTATTTCTTTGAGAGCAGCATCCGTTGAATCAATAATCATTTCGCCAATGAAGGCAAGATCCCGCTTCTGCTTTGGCACAAATGTAATAACATAAAGTTTATTCTTGCCACTACCAAGACTGTCTGTTAAATAGAATTTATAATTGAATTTATAATTATCATTCAATGGACTTGGAAAACTTTTATTTAAAATGATGACATAGTTATCATAAAAATTGGGCGCCTGATATAGATCTTCCACAAACTTCATGATCTTAGGTCCTTCCAAACCTGTTGTATTTACAGCAATTACAACATCTTTCCTTTCAATAGGAGAGCTCTTATAATAATGTTCCACTACTTTTTCAATGAGCAGCACTGGCAAAAAAGTAATTCCATCTGAAGTAGTATCAACATTATTCCATATAAAATCAAACGGACGAACTAAAATATTCTTCTTTATTTTATTTGTAAAATGGTTGAGATCAAACCTAATTTTTGAATACTCTTCACAAAAATAATTCACTTTATTATCGGGATTATTCTTTCCTTTATTTCCAATCATTCTCCTCAGTAAAGGCCAAGCAGGATTTTCACCAGGCCGCACAACAAATTCTGAAAGTTGGTAAAATTGGGGAGAAATTTCAATTGTTACTTTTTGATGTTGATTGATTTTAAAAGCGATTTTTTGGGTGTTATATCCTAAAGAAGAAATAATGAGTGAATCTTCTTTTAATTCGGCCGCATTGATTGTTGCAATAAAATGTCCTGCTGTATCCGTTGTTGTACCAATTTGGGTTCCTTTAAAAAAAACATGCACAAATGGAATCGGATCCCTTGTTCCTTTTTCAATAACAAAACCGTCAATTGTGGTCGTCTGGGAATATCCAAAAGAAACAAACGAAACAAAAGCAACTAAAAAAAATAAACAGTGTTTTATTAAGGCCATTAATTAAATTATGTTCCATCAATTGATGTTGTAAAAATATGAAAAAAGGGGCTGGTTGATCGTTTTATTTACAATTTCATTAAAAAATCAAACGTCTTTAAAGTGTTTTGTATCCTATGTTAAAATATTAGGCATGGATTATAAATTTGTATCTTTGCCCTCACTAAATTGATGGTAACAGAGATGAAAAATTAAAAAGGAATTTGAAATGGAGAATTTGAAATGAATATAAAATACAGCATAAAAAATTATCTCAACTTAACTACACATACCGCTTTAGGAATGAGTATGCCCTTTTGGATAAAGCTGTTGATCAGAAATAAGCTGAAGATAGATATTCGTTTTTTACCCAAAGTGCTTTTTTTAACAGGTAATATTTTTTTAAATATTCCTTTTCAATTATATGAATCTATTCGTTACAACAGGAAAATAAAAAACACCAAAGTAAAAAGTCCAATCTTTATTTTAGGCCATCCGAGAAGTGGAACAACCTATTTACATTATGTTTTGAGTAAAGATCCTGGCTTTTCCTTTTGCTCGACAAATGAAGCGCTGATACCTAATACTTTTTTAAGCATTGGAGGATTCACTACCAAAATTCTTGAAATGGCAATGCCTGAAACAAGACCCCAGGATAATATAAAAGCGGGTGCCGACAAACCTAAAGAAGAAGAATTTGCAATGGGAAACATTAGTGATACATCGATGGTGCATGGCTTTTATTTTCCAAAGCGGATTTACGAGGTATTTGATGAAACAGTAACATTTGAAAAGGGGGATCAAAAAATTTGTTCTAATTGGAAAAACAGATTGTCCTTTTTTGTAAAAAAATTAAACTACAAACATGCCGGTAAAAGAATATTACTAAAAAGCCCTTCAAACACAGGCCGTGTAAAAGAAATTCTTGATTTATATCCCGATGCATGTTTCATTCATATTCACCGCGACCCATTTGAAGTATATCAATCGAATGAAAAACTGTACGAGAAAATACTTCCTTTACTTGGCTTTCAAAAAGTAGAAAATAAATTTATTGAAGATTACATCCTTTATTCATATGAAATGATGTACAGAAAATATTTTAAAGAGAAATCAATAATTCCGGAAAAACAATTGTTTGAAATCTCCTATTCGGACTTTGTATCCGCACCAATTGAACACACTCAAAAAATGTATGCACATTTAAATTTAGGAGATTTCGAAAAAGCACGACCATATTTAAACGAAGAGGTGCAGGCTGTAAAAAATTACCAAACCAATTTGTATTCGGGATTATCTGAAAAAACAAAAAGTCAAATAAAGTCGAAATGGGGATTTTTCTTTGACGCTTATGGATATGACAAAAACAAATAAAAAAGTAAAATTAAATTCTTTTTATTTTACCGCTTCCTGTTAATTCAATCTCATCCACTACCGTTATAAATTGAGGCAACTTGAAGCTAGAAAGTTGCTTTCTGCAAAATCGAATTAAGGCTTCCTTATCAATTGATTCGTTCTCTTCAAGCTCAATTTCCAGGGCAACAACTTCTCCCATCAAGGGGTGAACTCTAGCAAACGCCTTCGATTTTTTTACGCCTTTATAGGTATTAATTAGCTCTTCTATTTCATTCGGGAAAACTTTATTTCCTGATACGTTGATTACATTTTTTTCTCTTCCTTTAATAATAATCAAGCCGTCTACTTTTCGAACCGCATAATCCCCTGTCATAAACCAGCCTTGCTTCAATATATCTTTTTTTAAAGTAGGCGGACTTAAATATCCATCAAACATACCTGGGCCCTTTATTGCCAGCAGTCCAATTACTTCATCAGGTAAAGGATTGTGGTCGGCATCCAAAATTGCAACATCATAAGCTGGAAGTGCATACCCAACTGCTTCGGGAAATTCCTTTGAATGTTTCAGATTAAGAATTGGCAAACCAATTTCGATAATACCATATGCTTGACTAACAGGTATTGAATATTTTTTTTCGAACGCGTTACAAATTTCTGCACTTATTGCAGTTGTTGTTGAAACAACTTTTAACAAACCTTGAAGTTCAACTGTTGGAGCATAGGACGCTAAAAGCTTTATATGCATTGGTGCAGCATATAAAAATGTTCCCTTTTTATTCAAAATGCTTTCAATAATACTTTCAGCCAGAAAATTAGTATTTACAATAATTCCAACCCCATATTTAATATATAAAACAATGGAAACAACAAAATGATATGCCATTGGAAGCACCCACACAACCCTATCTTTTTCTGAAAGCTGAAGTAGTTCATTGGCTGCATCCACCCTTTCCATTGCGGAAGTATGTGAAATGATAACGCCTTTCGCTTTTCCGGTAGTGCCCGAAGTAAAACGCATAAAAGCAACGTCTTTAATAAAGTCAAGAACAGGATCGCTTGATGGCCTTTTTGTTTGACTGATAAAAAGAGGATTATTAAACAGTGAAATTCTTTTGCTGTTTTCACCAAGCGAAGCTTGAACTTCAGAATCGGAAAGAATAAGATGAAGCTTTGCTTCCAGTAAGGCATTCATAATTTCGCTTTCTTTTTGCTGATGTGAAATTGGCATAGCAACCGCATTACACGCTATCGTTGCATATAAAGAAATGATGAAGTAGCGACTATTCGAAGTAATGATCCCAACGCCTATTCCAGACGTAACACCCTGAGCAGTCAGATATTCTTTCAGTTGCTCTGTTTGTGTAAATAATTCTGAATAGGTAACAGAACCGTAGTCGTCAAAGATGGCTATCTGATTTGGCCAATTCTTTGCAGCATTGGTTAATGTATGATATAAATTATTCATTTCCAATCAACAATTCTTTATTTAATAAAGCGATCATAAGCTCCCGCTTTTCTGCTGTTTCACAACTCGCAATTTTTCCAGATGCGTAACCGGTTTGCAAACAAGTTCCCATCACTCTAGCACTTGCAATTGCTTTTGTTGTTGCTGAAATATTTTTTCCTGCAAAAAACAAATTATCCAAATCGAATGAAATTAAACAATCTGCAGGAATCATATATGCATCATCTGTTTCAAAATATTCCATTAACACATTTCCATCGCTTTGCCATTCTTCCATTGGCCAGGTGCCTAAGGCAATTCCGCTATTCATTTTTTTACACGACAAAACATCCTCTTCCGTGAGTATGTATTTCCCTTTCGGACGCTGCAATGTACGAATTCCAAGTTTAGGGAAAATCGTCTCTAAGAATGCATTCTTCAAACCCTCTACTTCATTTTTCAAATGAGGGAAAACGTTTTCTATTTGTGTTCTTGCTTTTATATAAAGTGCATTGTTTGCATCATCGCTATCCGTTATTTTATCGGGGAATGTAATTTTAAAATCTGCCTGACCATTTTTTAATGAACCTGGAACCACACTCAAAAAGACAAAACTTTGAGGCCAGTTATTCTTTTTAACCAATATTATCATGGCTTTTTTTAAAGACATATTCAACGAAAACTCGTTGTCAGATAATACACCCTGCATTCTGAAAACTTGAGATGCTGATTGATAATATGAACTAACAATCATTTCTGAAGCCGCTAACTGTGAAACAATTCCATTTCCGCTACAATCAATAACTGCTTTAGGAAAAATGTTGACGATGACATTACCAGTTTTAATACCTAGTTTGCTGACGGAATGCATTTTTTTTTCAACGCTGATTAGTTCAGTTGACCTCATGATCTGAATACCATTAGCAAGAAGTTCCGCTTCTAAAAAACTTTGCAGGACAGACCATTCATATGAAAGAATAAATAATCCTTTATGAAAGTGTTTCGGCTGACAATTATCCGAAACGGAAATTAGTTTATTCAAAAAATCGTTTGAAAAAGTATATCCCGCAATACGAGCAACTTCAGAAAAAGAGCGATAGTAAGCACCGCAAATTGTTCCCACATTACTTTGAGTTGCGTTTCCTCCAATATTTTCACTTCGTTCAATAACAATTACCTTTTTTTTTTCTTTTGCAGCAGCAATTGCGGCAGAACATCCCGCTATTCCTGCACCAACAATTACAACATCAGCATCCAAAGAATTCATTACGTATGTTTTTTTCCGTTAATTAATTCGAACTTCAATTGCTTTTCTAATTGCTCCATTTCTAATTCAGAAAGAACTTCCTTATAATACAAAACCATTATTTGTAAACGACCTTCAAACCTCATAAATGCAAATGTTAGTCCGGGAGGATAAATATTCGGAGGAAAACTCAATGCGTCAATTACGTTCAATCCATCAAATTTTAAAAGTTCTTTCGGATGATCTTCAGCTATTGTAAATAAAAATCCGGAAAGCGAACCCCCTTGAGGCCCCTTTATTAGCTTATAATACAAGCTGGATGGAATTCTCTTTAAAAATTGCATCAATATATCATACGCCCGAGGAATCCCTTTTCGAATCTGATCAACCATTTGATGATTGATTTCTTTAACTGCCTGCTCCAAGGATTCCAACACCTGAATATTAAGTCTGTAAAACAAAAAGGACAAATGATTTCCCAATAGGGGTCCGCCAGCGCCTTTTTTTCTTTTGTTCTGAGGAACAGGAATCCAAAAATTACTGACCGTTGATTTACGCTGTATTAGTATTTCTTTCACTGATCTTGCGGTGCAAGCCAGATAGAAAGGACTTCGCCCGAATTTAGCGCCAAGTTTCGGAGCATTCAAATCAATTTGTTCTGTTTCTTCATTACTGAAACGGATCACTTTAATTTTTTGATTCACTTCCGAATATTTCGTTTCGGGGCTTACACCTGAAAATGGTTTTTTTGAAGATGCCGACAAAAACAACTTCGCTTTCACAGCTTCTTTTAGCCTAGATAAATTAAATTTAGTAATTGTTCCATCAGAAACATATTCGCTTCCGATTCCTGCTCCATTCAATTGTTTAAGAAACAAAACAGCGCCGTAACTATCCATAATCAGGTGATTCCAGGAAAACACAAGGGCAGAATTCCCATTACTTCTTTTGATAATATCAAATGAAAAAAGTGGAGATTGTTCAGATGAAATATTTTTTTTCATCACTAATTCGGGGAGAAATGAATCGCTTTCGTGAACCGTGATCTCTATGTTATTCCCGGGTGTAGATATCCACTCGAGTATAGCAAGCGGTCTTTTTCTTTTTATAGAAAGAGAAGCAAGGTATTGAGATGCGTTATTGTTCGTTAATTTGTTTTTGAAATCTGTCACATTTATTGCACCCTCAAGTTCAAGCAGATAGCGGCAGGTATTCCCGGATAAGCCTTTGTGATGATCATGCTTTTCAAGAGCCAAAATAAAGCAGTCTGATGCTGTTAGGGGTACACTGTTTATTTGCTTACAATTATTCATGTATCAAAGATATTTCAATGTGCATTCAGCCAATGTTTGAATGGATTTTAAATTCTCAGGGCTGAGGTCTTTTTCGGAGATGGAAACATCAAATTTACGTTCAATAAACAAAACCAATTCAATAATCGACATAGAGTCAATTCCTATTTCGCTGAAATGTGTTTCAGGGGAAATACTTACGGAGCTGTCCAAAATTGAAGACTGAACAAATAATAGAAGTTCTATACAAATATTTTCTATGCTTATCTTTTCCACTGTAAATTTAATTAAGGCGTGTTTTAAATTTATACAAGCGATAAGAAACAAAGACAGAAAAAAGGAAGAAAAGTCCGAGTTTCAAAACCTGGTATTGGATAGCATACCAGTCTCCACCTTTGATAAACAATTCGTAATAACCTGTCAGCGCCCAATTTAGGGGAGATAAGGAGCTCACAGTTTGCATAATGTGTGGCATAATATTAACCGGCACCCAAATGCCTCCGAGCGCAGACATAATCAGAATGCTGATTCCGCCAAACACGGCAGATTGCTGAGGAGTGTTGAATAACGTGCCGATTAATAATCCATAACTAACTGCAGCCAAACAAAGCATTACGGTTAGTGCGATCAATGCGAACCAATTTGTTCCGATATCTAAAACAGGCAAGCCCAAGAGCGGCATTACAAACTTTCCGAGTAAAATAATCATAACAAATTGAACAATAGCGACTAAAAAATAAAGCAAAAGTTTACCCGATAAGATAGAAAGAAAACTACCAGGAAATGTTCTCAACCGGATAAACATCCCTTCCGAACGTTCATAAATGATACTGCCTGCCAAAGGCAAAACGATAAAAAATATTGAAAAAATAGCCCAAGCAGGAATGTTATGCTGAACAGCACTTGGTTGATATGTTTTTTTCAGATCTCTGACAGCATATGCTTCCTCATAAACAAAAAAATCTGAATCGGGCAGCACCGCTTTTGAATCTGATTCTAACAGCTGAGCAATTTTCTCTCCCATTATCTGAAACAAAATCTTCGTTTTTATGGAAGATATTAGTTCTTTTAACCCGCTATTAATAGCCATTACAAAAGATTTGTTTGCAGTAGGATCAATAATAATTTCCACTTTCACTTGCTTTTGATCCTTCTGAACTTTGCTCTTTTGATCAAAAAAAACATTCACCATTTCGGCCACATTCTCCCGCAATACATTTGTGGCATTTTTAGGGATTACCAATGCTGCAAGAAATTCGCCTTCCACAATTCTCTTTTTTATATCATCCGAAGATTTATAGATTGAACCATCATCAACGGTTAATTCACAAACCCCGAATTTCTTAAACCCTTTTTCGATAGCTATTCCAAGACTGTCTTTGTCGTTATTAACAAACAAGACGGGGATTCCAGATTGGGAAAGACTTTTATACGCCTCGTGTTGAATGAGTGTCATAATGAAAACAAGAAGAACTGGCATCACAAAAAGCACCGTGATTCCCGTTTTATCAACGATCAATAGTTTGAATTCTTTAATTAAAGTTGAAATGAGTCGATGCATATTAGTCCCTTATTTTTCTTCCAGTAAATTTTAAGAATACATCTTCCAAGTCCTTGCCATTCTCTTGTCGTATCAAATCTATGGGACTACCCAAACAAAGTATTTTCCCTTGATCCATAATTGCAACCCTATCACAAAACAATTCGGCTTGCTCGAGATAATGAGAGGTATAAAGAATGGTCGTTTTTTTATTTGTATTGAGTTCCTTTAAGTGTTCCATCATCGACGTACGCGTTTGTACATCCATTCCAACTGTTGGTTCATCTAATAATAAAATACTAGGATTATGTAAAATTCCACCAATCAGATTGATTCTGCGCTTCATCCCGCCGGAATAATTTTTGACCGGCTCATCACTGTTTTTATCAAATCCGAATTTAGACAAACACTCCTGCACTCTATCTTTTAAATTTTTTCCTTTTAGGCCATACATTCTACCAATAAAAAGCAGATTATCTCTTCCTGATAAAGTAGGATAAAGAGCGATATCTTGAGGAACAACACCAATGATTTTTTTTATGGATTCAAGCTCTTTACTTATTGAATATCCAGCAATTTGTGCGCTTCCGCTACTCGCATTTAGTAAGCCACAAATGATAGAAAAGAAAGTGGTTTTTCCTGCACCATTCGGTCCCAACAATCCAAATATCTCCCCATTAAAAATATCGAGATTCATCTCTTTTAAAGCAAATGAATTATTTCCTGAATATTTTTTTGTCAAATTCGAAATCTGTATGCAACAATCCGCCTTCATTTATTTGATTTTTAAGAAAAACAAAAATACTCGATTTAAAATAAAATGGGCCGTTTTTTAGGATTAAAATACACGAAATATGCAGCAATCACAAATGTAACACAGAACGGGATTTTAAAAACAAAAAAGAGAAAAAGAATGGGTACTGCTTTTAGTTGACCACAGGAGTATAAATAGGCTTGGTAAATGAGTATAAACAAGGGAATAGATAACAAGCGAACAAGATGATTTTTGGTCCAATTTCTTGCACGGCTATAGCAATATCAGTCGTTTCAAAAGATTTTTCATTAAAATTATTAAAATTCCGTATTATTGTAATTCAAAATCTTTTATTGTTTATAATGAAGAAATCGTGTGCTGTTATTGGGTCGGGCATTGCTGGTTTAGCAGCAGCAATCCGTATTGCATCAAAGGGGTATTCCGTTGATGTATACGAAACCAATAACTATGCAGGAGGCAAAATGAGAGAACTCAGAAAAGATGGGTATCGTTTTGACATGGGGCCTTCGGTGTTTATGCTTCCCGAACTTATTGATGAGCTGTTTGAGCTCTGCCATAAAAATCCACGGGATTATTATAGTTACAACCCGCTTGATATTTCTTTCAAGTATTTTTTTGAAGACGGCTGTGTTATAAATGCCTATACAGATGTAGAAAAATTCGGGGAAGAAATAGCACTAAAAACAATTGATTCAAAAAAAACGTTTGACAATTACCGAAAGGATATTGAAACAAAATACAAAATAACAAATAGTGTTTTTATTGAAAACTCATTGCATGTATTTCGTAATTTCTTGAATTGGAAAACTATATACGGCCTGCTCAATTTTCACAAGATCGATGCATTTAAATCCATGAATAAAGGGAATAGATCCTTTTTTAAGGACCCCCGATTGGTTCAACTATTAAATAATTTTGCAACATATATCGGAGCAAACCCTTTTGCAGCTCCTGCCACCTTAAACGTTATACAACATTTAGAAATTAATTTGGGTACTTATCTCCCTGAAAAGGGTATGTACTCTATTGTTACTGCACTTGTAAAATTAGCGACGGACATGGGCGTAAAATTTCACTATACCACCACCGTTGAAGAAATTATAACGGGTCCATCGGCAATTGGAGGGGGAAAGAAAAAAGTAATTGGAATAAAAACAAAAAACACAGCACTTATTCCCTACGATCGCGTAATCAGTAATATGGATATCTATTACACATTTAATAAATTATTGCCTCAAGAATCGGCACCGAAAAGAATTCTGGAACAACCAAAATCAAGTTCGGTGATTGGATTTTTTTGGGGGGTAAATAAAAAACATGAAGGTTTAGGAATACACAACATGCTTTTTTCAAATGATGATGAAGGAGAATACAAAGCAATATTCGACAACAAAACAGTAAGTGACGACCCCTCTATTTACATTTCCATTTCTTCAAAAAAGATTATAGCCGATGCTCCGAAAGATTGCGAAAACTGGTTTCTGTTTGTAACGGTTCCCAATGATCAAGGTCAGAATTGGGATGAATTAGTATTCCGGACACGAAAAAATATTTTTGAGAAAGTAAACAGAATGCTTAAAACAGATATCGAAAAGCATATTCAGTTTGAGGAGTTGTTGACACCACCGATGATAAAGGAAAATTATTCTAGTCCGTTTGGTGCAGTTTACGGTAATAGTTCCGATGATAAATTTGCCTCTTTTTTTCGGCATTCAAATTTTTCAAAAAATATAAGTGGCCTTTATTTTGTTGGGGGAAGCGTGCATCCTGGAGCAGGAATACCAATGTGTTTAAATTCCGCAAAAATAATGGATAAGGTTTTTTCTTAAATTATATATTTAAAAATCAGTTCATTATTTCTATGGTTGTTTTTTCAATTTTTTTGCCTTTAAATAATATTTAAGGGGCACCCAAAGCATACCATAACAAACGTCATCCTCTTTTTTATAATCCGGCTTACCATCGTGTTGATGATGCGCAAGGTGTCCATATTTTAGTGCTAGCAGATGAGGGCTTTTTGTTTTTGCTAATACATTTATTCGCTTATGAATCAAGCCATCGTGAATAAGCGCGTAACATGCACCATAAAGAGTAACTCCAATTCCAATATAAAACTTGTAATCATAGCCATGCATGACACCAAACATCATTAACAACCAACATGGAATTACAAATATTAGCGCAAAAAAATCGTTTTTTTCAAATTTCTTATTGTGAGAAATGTGATGATCACGATGCAAATTCCAAAGAAATCCATGCATAACAAAGCGGTGCAAAATCCATGCAACAATTTCCATTAAAACAAATGAAACAACTATTATAAGGGCATTCCAGAGATAAATCATTATTCAAAAATTTGTTCAATCAGCAATATTATTCCTATCCTATTATTCCATTTATTTAAAAACCGAAAAAAATCGTATTTGTTTTCCAAAACAAATTTATTTTAGAAAAAGAAATGCAAAATGCACTGTTTATGAACGTAAAAAATTGGCATTTCATTAACTGCATCCAACTTCATGAAGCAAATGCTCCATTAAATCAAAAATCAGAAATGAGAAGGAAAACCATTTAAATTCGTTTGCTAAATTACAAAAAAAGAAGCAGAGATTACATTCTTTGCATTTGAAGGGAATGTGACGAATTTCATTATAAATCACTTCATTTCTTAAACAGTATATACCCGAATTTAAAATACTACAAATAAATATGTTTTTATACTTTTTCTAGTGATATCTAATCTCGAAGTGTAATTAAAAAATAAAAATTTTGTGAAATTTATGAAAATTTTAATGTGGAAATTTTTCAGTGTATTAGAAATTCCGCACCGAGAGCCCCCACTTGACCAACATGTTTTGACCCCACCGTTAAATAGGTAAAAGCACCTTGAAATTAGAATTTTTAGGTTACATTTTGCGGGGGCTGTTTTAAGCGGAATGGTGGGGTCTGAAAAATTGAAATTTCCATTAAAGTGGTTGTTCTATCGTATTCAAAGGATAGGGAAAGGGTTCCTGTTAATGGCAGTGCCATCGATACAAAACTTCCAATACCTAGTAATAACTTATTGTCGCCCGAAACATAAAAAGAAAGAAAAAAAGCTACGATACCAGCTAGTGCGACTGAAAGAATTGCGGTGAATGTGTTTATTTTCATATTTTATTTTTTAAAGATAGTTTGCCAAGCTTTATCATCAATATATATACGGCATGTATCCTTTATTAATTCGCAATCAATTTTAAATGTTTCACTTGTTCCAAGTATCGTTCGCTGATAGGTTAACGACCAACTCGATTTGTTTTTTTCTTTTATACCAACTCGTTTTAATGAATAACCAAAATTAGCATTAGATAAACTTTCTTCTAAGAATTTTTTATCTTTTCCGTCTATATTAGGGCCATAAAGAAAAGTTATCATTTTACTGTACTGCTGATTTTTGTGCAATACTTGTAAATAATTTAAAATATCGGTGTTATAAAAACACAAGGGGTTTTTATACAAACAATTTGAGTCCTGCGAATAGCCCGATTTGCTTAAACACAATGTGATTAAGGAAATAAAAAATATTTTTAAAACAACCTTCATTATTATTTGATTGGAGGAGGAATTAACCCAAAGAGCTTGTTTACATCCATCACTTGCTCTGCTGGCATCCAACTAGGCATGCCTTGCAGCCAAACCATTGTTGTTTTTTGAACTCTACCAGCTACAATATGTCCAGTTAATTCACTTTCAGTAAAAGGGCCCTGAGGTATATCATTCACTAAAGCATAAAATTGTTTTGGCGCGGGCACTGGCATGTTTACATTTTTGAACTGCGGTGTTTGCATTTGGCTCATAGCATGATTCATGGTTTGCATCATTTGTTGTGCAACTGCCATACTCATACCAAATTCCATCATTTTTTCTATGGAATTAAAATTGTTGTCGTTACTCATATTATTTATTTATTAAGTTGAATTCTAAAAATTGTTCTGCGATTGACCAATCACTCATCCCTGTTTTCCAGAGGTAAGTTTGATTGTTTATTTGCCCTGAGGCTATAAATTTAAAAATGTCATTTTCTGAATAAGGTCCTATACGTTGACCTTCCTTTGCAAAATAATACTGAACCGTCATCGGAGCTGTTTGATTATTTCCATTATTAGCATTCATACCCATCATGTTTGAAAACATATTCATGATCGGATTAATTTTAACAGTTGATTTTGTTTGCTTTTTATTTTGTTGAGATTTTGAAACTTTGTCTGCTTTTATTTTTTCCTTTGCTTTATCTTGTTTTTCAATTAATTGTTTTTTTGTGTCTTCTATTTTTTTATTGAAAGCAATGAGTTCTTTAGATACCTCTAAAATTGACTCTTTTTGTTTTGGATATTTTTTATATAACGGAGAGTTATATACACATGCCGTTAATTCCTCGTCCGTTAAAATTCCCATTCGTGATACCGGTGGTGCTAACATTGTTTTAATAACATGAGTTGGCACTCCTTTTTCATTTAAAACAGTAATAAATGCTTCACCAATTGCTAAGGTGGTTAGATCTTCTTCTAAATTGTAGAAAGATGTTTCCGGGAAATTTTCGGCCATCAACTTAACTGCCTTTCTATCTTTAGGAGTAAATGCCCTTAAAGCATGTTGAATTTTGAATCCTAATTGACCAAGCACACTTGGTGAAATGTCTATTGGTGTTTGTGTACAAAATATAATTGAAATGCCTTTTGAACGAATTAATTTAATTATACTTTCTAATTTAGATTCTATTATTTTATTGGCCGCATCAAATAATAAATGTGCTTCATCAATAAACATAACCAATTTAGGCTTTTCTAAATCGCCAATTTCGGGCATTGTATTATAAATGGTG